>CALLXZ010000424.1 GCA_937875605.1 uncultured Moheibacter sp. | reverse complement strand
CGTTCGTATAAATTATATTCGGGTTGTAAGGTTTGGTATTTCGGCAAATTATATTGCTCTGCAATCTCAAGTGATTTCAGAAGTCGCTCCGGTGAAATATTGGAAGCGCCAATCCATCTGATTTTACCTTCTTTTATCAAATCCTGATAAACCGAAAGCGTTTCTTCTATGGGCGTAACCCCGTCATCATAATGCGTTTGGTACAAATCGATGTAGTCCGTTTGTAGTCGTATCAACGATTTATCTACTTCTTCCATGATGTGTTTACGAGTAGTGTTGGCGTTGTCCATCGTTTTATTTCTTCCGCCTACTTTGGTCGCAATCACCACTTTATCACGTATTCTTCTCTTTTTTACCCAGCTTCCTATGATGCGTTCTGATTCGCCACCATCGTTTCCTTTGACCCAATAGGAATAATTATTGGCGGTATCAATCAAATTAAATCCAGCTCCCACAAATCCGTCGATGATTTCAAAGGATTTATCCTGATCAATCGTCCAGCCAAACACATTCCCACCAAAAGCAATTGGTGAAACTTCCAAATCGGTATTGCCTAATTTTCTCTTTTGCATGTTTGAAAATTTTATGGTTAAATGTACAAAAAGAAGTCAAGCTGATTAAATATTACAAAAAAATAAAGAAATTTTAGAAAACCCGAATTTATCTTTTTCCCAATTCAATTACTTCCAAATTTTCAATTTTACCGGAATTCACTTCAAATCTTAACATGGTTCTGATCTGGTGAAATCCATAAATACCACAAGCGCCCGGATTCATATGCAGTAGATTTAACTTTTTATCCGGCATGACTTTTAAGATATGCGAATGTCCACAGATGAATAATTTCGGGGGATTTGCATATATTTCTTCCCGAATCGCCGGACTGTATTTTCCGGGATAACCACCAATGTGCGTGATCCAAACATCAACTCCTTCCACTATAAAGCGATTATTTAAATGAAATTCTTTTCGGATTTCGGCATTGTCAATATTTCCGTAAACAGCTCGCACTTTTGATACTTTCGCCAATTCATCGGTAACATTCAAATCACCGATATCTCCTGCATGCCAGACTTCATCTGCTTTGGAAGCATAATCCAAAATTCGGTCATCTATGTAACTATGGGTATCAGATAAAAGAAGTATTTTTTTCAATTGAATTAAATTTGCATGACAAATCTAATGGAAAATGGGAAAAATAATTATCATCATCGGCGTAATTATCGTTATCATCGGTTTAGTAATTCATTTTACAAATTTCAATTTGAATTGGTTTGGTCGTTTACCGGGCGATGTGCGAATTGAAAAAGGAAATTCTGGATTTTATTTTCCGATTACGACGATGATTATCGTTTCTGGAGTTATTTCAGGTGTTTTATGGATCATTCGAAAAATTAATTTCTAAACAATTCATAAATTTGCCCTCTTTAATACCAAAGAATTGCGCTACTTCATAGAACTTGCTTACAATGGAAAAAATTATTTCGGATGGCAAAGACAACCGAAACAGATTTCTGTACAGGAAGTTCTGGAAAAAGCATTTTCAACTTTGCTTCGCCAACCGATTGAAATTCTCGGCGCCGGAAGAACTGATACGGGCGTTCATTCAAAATTCATGATGGCGCATTTTGATTTTGAAGAGAATTTACCAGAGGATTTGATTCGAAGATTAAATTCATTTTTACCAAAAGATATTGTAATTTATCAAATTCATAAAACAACTGAAGAAGCTCATGCCCGATTTGATGCGATGGAACGAACCTATCATTATTTTGTCCAAATCGGAAAAGATCCTTTTAACTATGATTTTACTTGGCAGGTTTTTGCGGATTTGGACATAAATTTAATGAATGAGGCTGCAGAAAAACTTTTGGGTAAGAAAGATTTCAGCAGTTTCGCCAAAATCCATACCGACGTGAAAACGCATATCTGTAAAGTGAAATTTGCGAAATGGGAAAAATGCGGAAACGAATTGAAATTTACCATCACAGCTGATCGTTTTTTACGCAATATGGTCAGAGCAATTGTGGGAACTTTAGTTGATGTAGGAAAAGGTAAAATAAGTTTAGAAGAATTTAACAACATCATTGCCCAAAAAGACCGTAGCTTTGCAAGCGGCTCTGCACCGGCACAAGGACTTTACCTTGTAGATGTGGTGTATCCAAAATCGATTTTTGTCAATGAGTGATTCCAATAAATTCGATTTCAGCGGTTTAAAACGTGTAGTCAAAATCGGGATAAGCTATCGCAGTTTGTTTACAGCTGTTGTTATTTTTGCGATTTTGAGTGCTGTGGTTTCTACCTATCGCCCTTATTTGATGAAGGATGCGATTGACCAATATATCCTGAATAAAGATGTTCCGGGATTATTGTATTTCATCTTGCTAATCGGTGCGGTTTTGATGGTGGAAGTTTTGCTGAGTTTCGCAGTCATTTTTATTGCCAATAAAATTGCTCAGCGTGTAATTCGTTATTTAAGAGTTCGGTTATTTGATCATATTATCAAATTCAAATTATCATATTTCGACCGTACACCAAACGGTGTTTTGGTTACCCGTTCGGTTTCGGATATCGAAACGATTGCAGAGATTTTCAACAATGGAATTTTAACACTGATGGTAGACACACTTCGTGTCATTTTCATCATTAGTATCATGTATTACATGAACTGGATGGTTGCTTCCATCGTGATTATCATTCTTCCGCTGATGATCATCATCACCAATTTGTTTCAAAAAGCACTTAAAAAAGTATACCAGGCAGAACGAACGGTGACCGCCAAATTGAATACTTATGTTCAGGAACGCTTAAGCGGAATGACCATCGTTCAGTTGTTTAACCGTCAGGAAAAAGAATTCGAAGGTTTCAAGTCCATCAACAAAGAATTACGAACAGCCTTTTTGAAAACCAATCTTTATTTTGCTTTGCTTTTTCCTGTAGTTGATATTGTTTCTGCCGTTGCAATTGGTTTACTGCTCTGGTTTGGGGGACTTAGAACGGCAGTTCACGGAGATGTTTCGGTGGGAGAAGTGATGGCGTTTATTTCATATATCACGATGCTAACGCAACCGATGCGTCAGATTGCGGATCGATTTAATTCCATTCAACGCGGATTAATAGGTGCGGATCGGGTTTTTAAAATTTTAGATGATGACCAGACACTTCCTAACAATGGAAAAGAAGTACTGACTGATGTAAAAGGAGAAATTGAGTTTGAGAAAGTTGTGTTTTCCTATGTGCCGGAAAATCCAGTTCTGAAAGGAATTTCATTTCAATCAAAACCGGGAGAAACAATTGCAATCGTCGGTGCAACGGGAGCCGGAAAATCCACCATCATCAATTTGCTTAGTCGTTTTTACGATATAGATTCGGGCGATATAAAAATAGACGGAAAAAGTATTTATTCAGTGGAATTAAGTAATTTACGAAGTCATATTGCAGTCGTACTTCAGGATGTTTTCTTGTTTAATTCTACGATTTATGAAAACATTATTTTAGGCAATACTTCTATTAGTTTAGAAAATGTGGAACAAGCCGCAAAGGAAATCGGAATTCATAACTTCATACTTTCTTTACCAAATGGCTATCATACTGAAGTAAATGAACGCGGAGCCAGTCTTTCAGTTGGACAGCGACAGCTTATTTCATTTTTGAGAGCGTATGTTTACAATCCTGAGATTTTGGTATTAGATGAAGCAACTTCTTCCATCGATACCGAATCGGAAACCTTAATTCAAAATGCAACCGAAAAACTGACAAAAGGAAGAACTTCGGTAGTGATTGCCCACCGTCTTGCTACTATCCAACAAGCTGACCAGATTTTAGTAATGGAAAACGGTGAAATTGTGGAAAAAGGAACGCACCAAGAACTTTTAGAAAAGGGAGGTTACTACCACAAACTTTATGAAGTACAATTTCAGTCCTCTGAATTTTAGTTGATAAATTCTCATATCGTATAGATATTTTTTATAATTTTGATCAAATTAAACCGTAAAAAATTACACAATGAAAAAACTTTTTTTAGCTATTACCGTAATCGGATTAGTAACAGTTACTTCTTGTAAAAAAGAAGAAGCAAAAGTAGAGGATGCTACAGAACAAGCAACTGAAGATGCAACTGCAACTGCAGAAGATGCAGCTGAAATAGTTGATAATGCTACAGCTGCTGTTGCTGATGTTCCTCAATTCAGCAGCCCTGAAATTCAGAAATTTGCTGAAGAATATGCTGCTTACTTCAACGAAGTTGCTGCTGCCTCTAAATCAGGTGATGCTGCAAAAATTCAAGAGTTGTCTGCAAAAAGCGTAGAGTGGACTAAAAAAGCGTCTGAATGGACACAAAAAATGACGGCTGAAGATGCTCAGAAATGGGTTGAATGGTCTCAAAAAATTGCTCAAGCTGCTTCAGGACAATAATTCTTGAACATTTAAGATTTTTTACATCCCGCTCTCGTAGCGGGATTTTTTTATTTGGATATTTGATACTATTTTTGACTAAATCAAATTCATATTATGATGAAAAATCCTTCACTGCTTCTATTGTTATGGATCTGTATCTTTTCCCT
>CALLXZ010000423.1 GCA_937875605.1 uncultured Moheibacter sp. | reverse complement strand
CAATATGCAGCTTAGGTCTTAAATATTTTGTCCGAATTTTTGTTGCAAGTTCACCGACGGATTGTCCAGTTTTAATGTACCTAATATATTCTCTCCTGATTCAATGCTATTACTTCGAAATACAAATGAATTTGAACCTATAGGTTCAGCAGATGTAAAATAGGGAAAGCCTTCTAATTTCAACCGGGCTTTCCAATCATAAATTTCTCCACTATAAATACAGGGTACACTTCCATCCAATAAATAAAAATCCGGAGGCAATACACGAAGCTGAACAGCACGAAATTTAAAGTCGCTTTTTTCAGGGAGAATTTTAATTTCAATCTTATGATTAAATGAAGTATCAATTGCCAATGCATGCAAAGGAGCAGTATTATTTCCTAAATAAACAGTTCCCTCATCAGTACCTGCAAAATAATATGAATTGTACTTTAAATCAATTTGTTTTTCATATTCAACTATATGAGGAGGGAAACTGCGAATAAAAGGATTTTCTTTCTGCATAATTCTTTCGGACGAGACATATAGTATCCAAACCAAGCCAGTTGCCAAAAGACTTGTAAGAACTATCAGAAAAGTGAATGATTTAAGTTTCATAAGAAATTTTTTAATGATTGATCAAATATTTATTTGACATATTACAACGCAGAAATATCATTCCGACCAAAGCGATGATCACAAAGAAGATATTAAATATCAAATGTTCTATCCATCCCAATTTCTCTAGAATACCCCCACATGAGCAGGGTAAAAAAGAACTATATTTTAACATGATAAAAATATATACTGTAAACATCAGCATTAAGATAAAAGATGCATATAATCCCCAGAATCTTAATTTTCTAAACAAAAGTGCAATTGCGATACAGATTTCTAATACAGGCACAAACCAGACAAACCACCCCGAATAAGCACTGATTAGAGGAGACTGCCCAAGTTGAATACGAAAATTTCCATAATCTAAGAGTTTGCTTACCGAAGCATAAACAAACAATAAAATTAATGCGTAACAGATTATGTTGATAAGAGTGTTTTTGAAAGAAGTACTAAATTTCATTTTTGAAAATTTTAGAGCTAGTCCAAAGTTAATACACTTTGTAAATCAATAACTTATCAAAATCAGGCTAAAACTTGTCAAAATCAGGACAATTTAAATGAGGTTTAAATTCTTAACCCTTATTAGAACTCTGTTTATCATTAGATGAAATCATAAGTCTCTTTTTCAACTCATTCATATCATCGCTGATTTTTCTATCTAAAACTTTAGCATAATGCTGTGTCGTATTGATGTTGGTATGACCTAGCATTTTACTCACGCTTTCAATCGGAACGCCGTTGGAAAGTGTAATGGTAGTAGCAAAAGTATGGCGGGCTATGTGAAAGGTAAGTTCTTTATTAATCCCGCAGACATCAGTAATTTCTTTCAGATAAGCATTCATCTTCTGATTGCTCAATACCGGAAACAATACCTCAGAATTTATACATTGCGGATGATTTTCGTATTTGGAAATCAGCTCCTCTGCTAATGGGAGCAGCGGAACCCGTGTAGAAGTGTCGGTTTTCTGACGATGTGTGAATATCCATTTATCTCCGTCTATTCCAATATTGATATGGGATTTTGTCAGTTTCTTTACATCTATGTAGGCAAATCCCGTATAACAACTGAAAAGGAAAATATCACGTACCTGCGTTAACCGGTCAGCTACAAATTTCTTTTCATAAATCGCCTGAATTTCTTCCTGACTCAGAAAAGGTCTTTCTACTTCTTTCAGTTTTACTTTATAATTAATGAAAGGGTCCTTGTCCAGCCAGCCATTGGCCATACACAGCCTGATAATCTTTTTAAAGTTTTTGATGTATTTTACCGTTGTATTGTTTCCACATTTGCGCACTGTTCTTAGCCAGAAATCGTAATCCATGATAAATGCATGATCGATTTTTGTTATCTCAATATCTGAAACTTTAAATTTCCATTGCAAGAATTCCTGAGTGTGCTTCAGGGAAGTTTTATATCGTTCCAAGGTTCCGGGAGCATATTCCTGATTAACCAGCGCTTCAACTTTATCGTTGTGATCCTGGAAAATCGGAATGAGCATTCGTCTCTGTTCACTCACTCCTAAAAGTTTGTTTTTCAGCGTTTCGACTGTAAGCGGAATTTTCTGATGGATCAATTCCATTTCCGCATCGGTAATCTGCATCCTCAATAAATCAAGGTGTTTATTAATCGAACAGGCTTCTTTTGAATTTCCTTTCATACAGTTGCCTTCCTGAGACCATTGATCTGATTTTATGAATCGATTGGTGCTTAATTCAATTCTTTTTCCGGAAACAGTTATCCGGGTATAAATCGGAATAAGCCCGCTCCTGTTAGCTTTTGCTTTCTTCGCATAGAAGAGGATGGAAACTTTTGCATTCATCGTGGTAACCTTTGAATTGACATTTATAATTTAACTTCAATTTCTCCGATTCACAAGATGTACAAACATTGTCATACTTATTAAACAAGTAACTGCACAAGTCTTTATTCATCAGAGTTCTGAGAAAAATCGGTTACCCGGATTTTATACTTATTAAGGTAACCGAATTGGTCTCATTCGGTTCACATTTGAATGAATATTTTGTAGGGTATAAAAAACAAAAAACCTTGCTAATCATACAATTAACAAGGTTTTGTTTTAATTTGGTATTAACCGGGCGGAGAAAGAGGGATTCGAACCCCCGGAGGTGTTACCCTCAACAGTTTTCAAGA
>CALLXZ010000422.1 GCA_937875605.1 uncultured Moheibacter sp. | reverse complement strand
CGATTTTGAAATCTTTGATGGAAATGTTGAGCGGACTTTCCGCCAAAAGATTTTCAGATTGAACGGTTATTTCACTTGTTCCGTTTGTCAACCGGAAATTATCGGCTATAAATCCATTTGGCGTAATCTGAATCGAATTCTCATCGGCAACTTCCCAATTCGTATAATTTAAAATCAATCCGTTTGGATTTAAACTGATTTTAGTAATCTCATCCAGCGACTGAACATTTCCTGCAATTAGGAATTGCGTTTCATCTTTTTCATCCTTTGTGCTGACATTATAATTGATGATATTATTCGAAACATCCCCCTTTATATTGATTTTAGTCAATTGAAAACTTTCACTTTGTAAAGCACCGACCGATAAATCATATTGAAGCGCTTGGTTTTCATTGGTTACTTTTAACTGCGCTGCTTCGATGAGATTTTCGCCATACATCAAATTTGGAATAGAGCCATCCAACACGATTTTTTGAGAATCGGCATCGTAACTTCCCGTTAATTGGATGGTTTCAAAACTCTTTAAATCCGGAACAAATTTTCGGATTAAATCATCATCTTTAATCTGAGCTGTAAAATCGAAATATTGATGCGAATCAATTAGAGTGGTAGTTTGAGTCGGTTCCTGAAAACGGTAATATTCATTTACAGTGGAAGCAAGCGCTCCGAAAATCTGTGTCAATTTATATCTACCGGTCAATTCTATGTCAGCAATTTGAGACTGAAACTGAATGGAATTGGATTCGGGTGTGGAAACAGCTGTCAATTTCAGTTCCTGAACCGGAAAAATTTCTTTTGTATCGGAAATCGCAAAATTATTTAAACTCAAATTTCCATTCAGATTATCGGGATCAAGACTCGCAAAATCAGCATTCAGCGTTCCGGCAATGATCATCGGATCGGCGTAAAATCCTAATTTTTGTAAATCCAATTTCACAATGTTTCCGTCTAATTTCACATCGGTTAATTCTTCGCGGAAAACACCTGCGAATTTCATGTTTAAATCGGCATTGGGATCATTTGAAATCAATTCACCATCAAAAACTCCTTCATCAATCCGTGCATCCAAATTGACATTTTGATAG
>CALLXZ010000421.1 GCA_937875605.1 uncultured Moheibacter sp. | reverse complement strand
TCAGCGCATCAGGAGCAGACAATTTAGCCGTAAACGATGCCAAAACCATCAACCGTAAAATTCAGGGGAAATCCTCCACACCCAAAACCAATGACAATGAAGAAGGACAGGAAATCCAAAGAGCCGTTTCCACCTCACAGCAATCCTATGACAAACAAATCGACCACTTCAGTGCACTTATAGAACTTTTATCACAGGTTCCTGAGTATAATCCAAACGAAACACAGCTTCAAATTGTTTCCTTGCGAAAAAAACTCAAACACATGAAAGTGATAAATACACAACACATCGGCACATACACAGAACTCTCTAAAATGCTTATCGAAAGAAACCACATACTCTACAATCCCCTCACAGGATTAGTATCAGTAGCTAAACTCGTAAAACAATACGTCAAAAGCGTATTCGGAGCCAGAAGCCCGGAGTACAAACTCATATCAGACATAGAATTCAGAAAAGTAAAATAGAAAACGGGCAACTTAAATTAAGAAGTTAGAACCTGCCTAAAGAAAACCAAGACCTTTAGTAAGAATTCTAACGACTTTAAACAGAAAACGCTCACCTGCAAATAGGATTCTCCTTCATGCGGTTAGAGTTTTCATACCTGTAATTAGAAAGTTGCAGCCTGCAAAAAGAAATCTTACACCTGCAATTAGAATTCTCCAGTCTCTTATCAAGATAGTATAGGCTGTAACACATTTCTAAAATAAAAAACCTCACAGGTTTTTAAAACCTGTGAGGTTTGCTTTAAAGTATTTTTTGTTAAGCTAACTTCGAACTTCGAATGTCGAACTTCGATTTACAAATCAAATTTAATTCCTTGTGCCAAAGGAAGGTTTGTTGTATAATTGATCGTATTGGTTTGTCTTCTCATATAGATTTTCCATGCATCAGAACCGGATTCACGTCCGCCCCCTGTTTCTTTCTCTCCACCAAAAGCTCCACCGATTTCAGCACCTGAAGTTCCGATGTTTACGTTAGCGATACCACAATCTGAACCTGCCGCGCTTAAGAATCTTTCTGCTTCACGAAGGTTGTTGGTCATGATTGCAGATGAAAGTCCTTGCGCTACTCCATTTTGGATTTCGATTGCATTTTCTACATCACCTGAATATTTGATGAAATATAAAATCGGTGCGAAAGTTTCGTGCTGTACGATTTCATAATGGTTTTCAACCTCAGCAATTGCAGGTTTTACATAACATCCACTTTCGTAATCTGCTCCTTCTAAAACACCGCCTTCAACCAGGATATTTCCGCCTTGTTCTTTTACTTTTTCCAATGCATTTTGGTAAGCTTTTACTGCATCTTTGTCAATCAATGGACCTACGTGCATTTTCTCATCCAAAGGATTTCCGATTTTTAATTGACCATAAGCCGCAACAATCGCATCTTTCACTTTGTCATACATCGATTCGTGAATGATCAAACGACGCGTCGAAGTACAGCGCTGTCCAGCTGTTCCAACCGCCCCGAAAACTGCTCCGATAACGGTCATTTTGATATCTGCATCCGGAGTTACAATAATTGCATTATTTCCACCTAATTCCAACAAAGAAGTTCCTAAACGACCTGCAACTTCTTTTGCAAGAATTTTACCCATGCGCGTAGAACCCGTTGCAGAAACCAAAGGAATGCGTTTGTCCTGAGACATGAA
>CALLXZ010000420.1 GCA_937875605.1 uncultured Moheibacter sp. | reverse complement strand
ATTTGTTTAACATTTTTGACATCCGAAACGAAATCAGTAATACGTGGATAAAAGATGCAAACAGTTCTATGATTTATGGCGTTCCAAACCGATTAACGGGACGTTTCATCAATGCGAAAATTCGGATGAAGTTTTAATTTGATGGAAGTTTGAAGATAGAAGATGGAGGTTCAGGTTCTAGTCTCCACTCATAATATATAAACCTCGAAGTATTTAAACGCTTCGAGGTTTTTTTAATTCAATATTCCAACTTATTACTAAAAAATTTTCAAATAGTTTATACTTACCATCAAATTAACCTTACATATCATATTTCGTAAATATTACTTCAAATAAAACCCCGGTTTGATATTTTCATTTTTTCCTTTTTGGTAAAGCTGATAACTAAATCCTTCGTGAATGGAATATGCACCGATTTCACCTTTTTTGTTCACCGCAATATAACCCACCTGAAAATCCTTTCGGTCTTTCTGTTTATCCATTATTCGGGCAATGGCATCTTCGCAAGCTTGTTGAGGAGAACGACCTTGGCGCATCAATTCGACAATGAGAAACGAACCCACCGTTTTCAATACCTCTTCGCCTAAACCCGTTGCAGTAGCAGCACCAACTTCGTTGTCCACAAACAATCCCGAACCGATGATAGGAGAATCACCTACTCGACCGTGCATTTTAAAAGCCAATCCGCTCGTAGTACAACCACCCGAAAGATTTCCGTCTTTATCCATCGCCAGCATCCCAATGGTATCGTGATTTTCGATGTTGATAATGGGTTTATATTCGGATTTAATTTTCCACTCTTCCCAAGCTTTTTTGGATTTTTCCGTCAATAAATTCTGAGGTTTGAAACCTTGAGAAACCGCAAATTCCTCCGCTCCTTTTCCTGCCAATAAAACATGCGGCGTTTCATCCATCACTTTTCTCGCTACCGAAATCGCCTGAACGATATTCTGCATAAAAACCACCGAACCGTAATTTCCTTTATCATCCATCACACAAGCATCCAACGTTACAATTCCTTCCCGATCCGGCAATCCACCCAACCCAACCGAGGAATTAGCTGGATCTTCCTCCTCTACATTGCAACCTTTTTCGATAGCATCCAATGCAGAACCTCCTTTTTCCAAAGTTTTCCAAGCTGTGGCAACCGCTCGTTCTGCTTCCCAAGTCGCGATGACAAGTGGATAATTATCGGGATTAAATTCCGTATTTGAATGAGGAAGTGCCACTCCATTCGCTAATGCGGATGCACCAACCGTCAATCCCAATCCTGAAAGTGCTGTATTTTGTATAAATTTTCTGCGGTTCATTTTATCTATTTTACAGATTTAAAATCTAATTAAAGTTGATCAACCAATTCTTTTATAATTTGTTCATCCGAAACAAACAACTTCGTTTCATCCAAAAATTTTTCACTTACAAAGGAAATTTTTGGCGAAGGATTCTCTTGATAAACAGAACTCGCTGACGCATGAATTTCTGTAAATCCATTTTCTTTAAACAAATGAACATTTCCCGGATGAATTCCTCCGCCCGGTAAAATTCCTATTTTATTTTGGGCTACATTTTTAAG
>CALLXZ010000419.1 GCA_937875605.1 uncultured Moheibacter sp. | reverse complement strand
CGCCTCCACCGCCAGCTCCGACCAGCGTATGAATTTCGTCTATAAATAAAATGATGTTTCCGTCAGAGGAAGTTACTTCTTTCACAACGGCTTTCAAGCGTTCTTCGAACTCACCTTTATATTTTGCTCCGGCAATCAATGCACCCATATCGAGCGAAAAAACATGTTTATTAGCTAAATTTTCTGGAATATCTCCACTGATTATTCTATGCGCAATTCCTTCAGCAATAGCAGTTTTACCAACGCCGGGTTCGCCAATTAAAATCGGATTGTTTTTGGTTCTTCTGGAAAGAATTTGCAAAACGCGACGAATTTCATCGTCACGACCGATAACCGGATCGAGTTTTCCTTCGTGTGCTAATTCGGTTAAATTTTTTGCGTATTTATTTAAGGAATTATAAGTTTCTTCTGCGTTTTCGGAAGTTACTTTTTGACCTTTTCTCAATTCATTAATTGCCTGAATACTTGAGTCGTAATTGACTCCTTGGTCTTTTAGTAATTGAGAAACATTTGAATTATTTTTCAAAATTCCCAAAAGCAAATGTTCAAGACTTATGTATTCGTCTTTCATTTTTTTTGCTTCGTCCATTGCAGAGATGAGAATTTTATTGGCATCATTGGAAAGATGATTTCCCGAACCACCCTGAACTTTTGAAAAACGTGAAATTATGTCAGTTAATTCATTCTTGATATGTTCGACATTTCCACTTTGTTTTTCGATGATAAAGTCCAAAACATCTTGTTCGGTTTCCATCATTCCTTTCAAAATATGCGCAGGTTCGATGGCTTGATTCCCATTCCCTAAAGCGATTTGCTGTGCTTTTTGGACCGCATCACGTGATTTGATTGTATATTGATTAAAATCCATTTTCTAATTTGTTTTTTAATCATTAATCAAAATTAAAACCAATTAGAATTTGTGACATTTTGGCACACAAATTCATGAATAAATTATTAAAATATATTTAATTCAATTTCATAATTAAAAATCTAAGTTTCTATTCACTAATTTTGTTTTAAATCAGATAGAAAATCATGGCTTTAAAAAATATAAATCCTACTCAGACTGCTGCTTGGTCAAAACTCGATAACCATTTTGTAGAAATAGAACCGAAATCACTTCGATTTTTGTTTGAAGAAGATAAAGATCGATTTCAGAAGTTCCATTTGAAACTCGGAGAAATTTTGTTGGATTATTCGAAAAATAGAATGAACGAAGAAACCCTGAAATTGCTCGTTGAATTGGCAAATGAATGTGAATTAAAAGATGCTATCGAAAAACAATTTTCGGGCGATTTCATCAACCAAACCGAGAACCGAGCAGTTCTCCACACGGCATTACGAAATCGGGACAATCAACCTATTTATATTGATGGAAAAGACATAATGCCGGACGTAAATGCTGTTTTGGAACAAATGAAATCCTTTTCGGAGAAAGTAATTTCAGGCGAATGGAAAGGTTTTTCCGGAAAAGAAATTACGGACATCGTCAACATCGGGATTGGCGGTTCGGATTTGGGTCCGGTGATGGTGATAGAAGCGCTAAAAAAATATCAAAACAGGCTTAGCCTGCACTTTGTTTCCAATGTTGACGGAACACACATTGCCGAAACGTTGAAAAATTTAAATCCGGAAACTACACTTTTCATCATTGCATCCAAAACCTTTACCACACAGGAAACAATGACCAATGCGCATAGCGCAAGAAATTGGTTTTTAAATTCGAAGGCCAATGAAAATGACGTTGCCAAACATTTCGTTGCGCTTTCTACCAATAAATCTGAAGTTGAAAAATTCGGGATTGACTCAGCGAATATGTTCCAATTCTGGGATTGGGTCGGCGGTCGTTATTCGCTTTGGAGTGCCATCGGACTGAGCATTTGTTTGGGCGTTGGATATGAAAACTTTGAAGATTTATTAGAAGGCGCATTTGCGATGGACAATCATTTCAGAAATGAAGATTTTGAAGAAAATATTCCTGTTATTCTCGCTTTGTTAGGGATTTGGTACAATAATTTTTTCGGCTCAGAAAGCATCGCCATTCTTCCCTACGAGCAGTATCTTTTGCGCTTTGCTGCTTATTTTCAACAAGGCGATATGGAAAGCAATGGGAAATATGTGGATCGGGACGGAAATCCAGTGGATTATCAAACCGGTCCAATCATTTGGGGCGAGCCGGGAACAAACGGTCAACATGCTTTTTATCAATTGATTCATCAGGGAACAAAAATGATTCCCTGTGATTTTCTGGCGGCGGCAAATTCACTGAATCCCATCGGAGATCATCATAAAAAATTGATGTCAAATTTCTTTGCCCAAACCGAAGCTTTGGCTTTTGGAAAAACTGAAACGGAAGTCGTAGAAGAATTGAAGAATCAAGGAAAATCGGATGAGGAAATTGATTTTCTGAAGCCGTATAAAATATTTGAAGGAGATCGTCCTACCAATTCCTTCTTATACAAAGAGTTGACACCAAACCTTTTGGGATCACTAATTGCGATGTACGAACATAAAATTTTTGTGCAAGGCGTGATTTGGAACATTTTTAGTTATGATCAGTGGGGTGTGGAATTGGGCAAACAATTGGCCAATAAAATTTTACCCGAATTAGAAAACGAAGAAGAAATTCATTCGCATGATTCTTCGACAAACGGATTGATGAATGCTTATAAAGAAATGCGTAAAAAAGTTTAGTTTCCTTTTTCTTTTGGGATGGGGAAGCTTATCAGCTCAGCAGCGAACTGTTGATTTCAGGTTGATTGGAAACATTGAAACTGTTCAGTCGGTTACTTACCTCTATGGAAATCAGAGTCAAACGGCTGTATCGGGATTTTTGGATCACGAAGAATTTGATTCCGTTTTTCTGAAATTTGACAGAAGAAGAAATTTGGTTTTGCGGGAAAATTATCTGGATTACAGAGGTAAATTGGGTTTGTTTAATCGAATTATAAATCAAATTAATCCTTCCAATCAATTAGAAAAATCAGAAACGACATTGGTTCAAAACGCTGAAGAACCACGAAAGATTTCGCAACGGAAAATTCATTATTATTTAAAAAATCAATTGATCCGAACAGACGAATTCAATTCTGGACGTACTTCCGACCAATTTTGGGTGATGAATTCTACATATAAAAATGGAGAAATTGCTCAGAAAACGTTTTGGATGGAAGATGAAATTTTTTCCGTTGACAAATTTTCCTATGATTCGAAAGGTCTTGTAGAAAGTGAACAGAATTATTACAATAACGGAACTAAAGGAAAATCAGTCAGTTATGAATACAGCCACGGGCAATTGTTAAAAAAAACAACCCGTTCAGGCAATGAAACTACAATTGAAACGTTTACTTACGATAAAGCACTGTTAGCACAGCATAGTTTTTCAGAAAACGGAAAAACGATTTGGACGAAAACCTATGATGACAACGGGCTTCTCTCAGAACTGAAAAAGTTCAACCATAGCACTCAGCAAACCGACACCTATTCGTTTGAATTTGAATTAGATAGTAGAAATAATTGGACGAAATGTGACGTTTTTAAAAATCAGACTCCCATTTATGTGACCAGAAGAAATTTAAAATATTTTAATAATTGAGTTTATGGAAACAAATGAAACCCAGACAAACTACAACCAACCTAATCAATCCTCCAAAAAGAAAGAATACATCATCATGGGCTTGCTTGCCGCACTTCTACTCGGAAGTTTGGGCTATAATTTTTATCAATACCAACAAAACAAAGCCGAAACAGAATTGCTTACCATTGATCTGCAAGACACCGAAAAAGCAAAAGTGATCCTTCAGGGTCAGTTAGATGATTTGACAGAAGAATTCGAAGCATCTAAAATGGATGTAGGAATTAAAGACTCTTTGCTTTCCAAACGCGATGCGGAAATATTTGACAAGCAAAAGGAAATCCAGAATATCCTGAATAAAAACAATGTTTCGGAATCTGAACTTAAACAGGCAAAACGCATGATTACTGCGCTGAACGCAGACATTACCCGTTTTAAACAAGAAATTGCGGTGCTGAAAGAGAAAAATGATTCCCTTTTGGTGGTGAACGATACGTTGCGTTATAATTCGTTTAAATTAGGTGAAAAAGCGCAAAATGAAAAATTAAAATCAGAAGCTACGGAAAAGAAAATGCGTTCCACTTTTTCCGTTTCCAATTATCAAATTAAAGGTTTGAGGGTTCGAAACAGCGGAAAAGAAGTCGAAACGGACAAGGCAAAGCGAATCGATAAAATGCGTGTAAGCTTTGATTTGGATCCCAATGAATATGCTGCAAGTGGCGAGCAGGAAATTTTCATCGCTATCTACAAACCGGACGGAACTTTAGGGAAATTCAAAGATGCATCTTTTGGTCAATTGGAAACCTGGTCATTGGGAAAAGTGGATTATTCGGACAAAGTATCTTTTAATTATAAAAAAGGTGCTACTCAGAATATCACATTTGATTGGGAAGATTATGAATTCCCAAAAGGAACGTATAAAATTGACTTGTACCAAAACGGTTTGAAAATTGGTCAGAAATCAGTGGATTTACGATAATTTCAAAATGTTAAATTTAACATAAAACCGTGCTTTCCGCACGGTTTTTGTTTTTTGTTAACCTATTAAAATCTAAGGTTATGGGAACAAATGAAAAAAATTTATTCATTAGCGGTGCAATAGACACCCGTATGAGAATATTGATGTCCATTCGTGACTTTCAAAAAGATTTCGAGTCGAGTTCAAATGAAATGAAAAAAGTGGTTCAAGATCTCATTTCGGTTTATGAACGAGGTGTTGCCTTTTTGGACGCACACGGAGATTCGGATATGAAAAAACAATGGGAAGAACTTCTAAACGAAATCCAAGTTCATGTAAATCAGATGAATCACCAATTGGAACGCTCATCCGAATTGATGAATAAAGAAGAAAAAATTGACTTTACCGATAATTGGAAAGAGTTTGAAACCCATAAGAATTATTTAAAAGAATCTTCTCTTAAGTTTGAAAAAACGGGACTTTCCTCGCTTCCTGAAGATCGCAAGTATGAATGGGAAGATAATTTTGTAGTTTATGAAAAAGAATTTGAACCCAAAATCCAAAGCCGAGTTGAATTTGATAAATTCATCATTGATTTCGTTTCGAAATATGACAAAGATGAATTGGTGAAAATTACGCAAATCGTGGAAGAAAATTCTCCGAAAGACATTGATTGGTCCAATCCGGCAGAATACCAAGATCAATATGTAAAAGCCATCAGTGAATTCCAACGTGAATTCAAACCCCAGAATTTATGGGATTCATTTTTGGAATTACTGGCGGGAGGCGTCCATCCATCTCCATCTGAAAGAGTTATGCTTGAAAAATGGACAGACGGTGAGCAGAAAACGAGGGAAGATATGTAGTCTGAACAAAAAAATTAGTTAAATCCCTGCTGAAGTTAAAATTTCGGCAGGGATTTTTTTGAAAATCAATTTAATACTGATCCAACAAATAATTAATCAAATCTGTTGTAGTAACAATTCCTACCAATTTCCCATTGTCTACCACCGGAATGGAATGAAAACTTTGTTTAGCAAGGATTTCGGCCACCTCTTTTACGGTAGTATCGGATTCGACCGTTACCGGAATGCGTGTCATAACTTGGGGAATCGTATACATATCATAAACCACGGAATCCACGCCCTCTTCATCTTCCGTTAAATCTGAAAAACTAATCCTCAACAAATCGGAGCGGCTGATAACGCCTACAATCCTCTCTCCTTCTACTACCGGAATATGACGGATACTGTGTTTGTTAAATAATTTTTCTGCGTCGTAAAGCGATTGTGTGGGGTTCAGCATAATCAATTCTTTGGTCATGATTTGCGACACAGGAACTCTCTGTTTCATATTATTTGGTTTTAAATTTATATTTCAACTTTTACTTCTAAACTCTAACTTTATAGTAAAGTTCCTCAAAATATTCTTTATAAAGAATGAGCGAAAACATTTGAATAGAGATTTGTTTTTCTTATCTTAAAAGATGAATTTCATACACGAAAATTTGTCAAATTCCGTTATGAACATTATTGTTACTTTTGCCTGATGACAAAAAAGCTCGTGTTCGTGTTTTTCCTGCTAACTGTTTTGACTTTTGCTCAAGACGGTACACGTGTTTATGAATTTGTCAACATCACTACTTCGCCGCGTCAGGCAGCCCTAGGCGGAAATGCGCAATCAGCTTGGGACGGTGATCCGAATATGTCTTATTGGAATCCGGCTTTGATGAACGAAAGCCAGCATGGACAATTGGGAATTAACTATGTAAATTACCTTGCCGATGTAAATTTCGGAACCA
>CALLXZ010000418.1 GCA_937875605.1 uncultured Moheibacter sp. | reverse complement strand
TAGCGTTCGTTTGGACGATCTTCGCTTGCGGTAGCATAATTGGCTGACCAATCCATGTCGATTTTCGAACCCAATAAATGTTCTCCACCCAAAGCATAATTCTGAACGATTTGTCTTTCCAAACGGGTGTTTTTATTTTTATCATTGTCAATTCCTCCTTTGGTTTGACGACGGACATCTCCTTCAAATCCAACCAAAGTCGTTCCATCCCAAATGGGTTCGATGTTTCTATAACGGGTTCTGTAACGGTTTTCACGATCATCACGGAAGTTGTAAATTCCGTTGAAATAAATTTTATGACTTTTACTTATATCATAATCCAACGCTAAAGCTACGCTTCTTCTGATACGCTGAACATCGTATTTTCGGATATCCATTTCTTCTATAAAATCCAATTTTCTTCCTACATTATCTTCATCATCATATTGAACCCAAACGCCTTCTACGTTGTCCGAACCAAAATTATTGTTGTTATACGAACCACTCAATACCAATCCAAATTTATTGTCAAAGAAACGGTTGGCATAGACTAAACCTGCGGTGTAATTTCCGTTTTCACGGATAGGATTGTAGCCACCTGCCAGCGTAAAAGAAATTCTTTCTCCGTTTGGAGAAGCTCTCGTAATTAAATCTACAGAACCACCGATCGCATCTGCATCCATATCGGAAGTCAGGGTTTTGTTTACTTCGATGGTTGAAATCATATCGGAAGGAATTAAATCCATCTGAACATTTCGGTTGTCACCTTCTGCAGAAGGAATCCTGTCACCGTTTATCGTAACTGAATTTAAATTAGGAGCCAAACCTCTGATGATGATATTTCGGGCTTCGCCTTGGTCATTTTGCATTGTGATTCCCGGAACGCGTTTCAAAGCGTCTCCGACATTGGCATCCGGAAATCGTCCGACCTGGTCAGAAGAAATAACATTGGTGATATTTTGATTGTTTTTTTGTTGGTTCAGTGCTTTTGCCTGTCCTTTTAAACGGTCGCCTATGATGACAGCCTCTGAAAGAACTTCGGTTTCGGTAGTCAATACGAAATTGACAGCTACATTTTCCTTGCCTATAACCGTTACATTTTGAGATTGAAGTTCATAGCCTAAATAATCTACTTCGATTACATAACTTCCTTCCGGTACGTTCAGGAATTCATAAGATCCATCTTGATTGGAAATGGTATAACGATTTCCCTCACTAAGTGTTACAACTGCTCCGGGCAGAGAAAGGTTTCCGTCTTTTTCTGTAATTTTTCCGGAAATAATACCTGTCTGAGCAAAAATAAATTGGGATAAAATGCTAAATGCTAATAAAATGTATAACCTCATATCGTGAATTTGTGTGCAAAATTAAAAAGCACAAAACCCGATGAGGTTAATACATCGTCATAAGTTTATTAATTAAATGTTATAAATTTAACATTTGTTTGACTGTTTCCGAAATGGTCTTCCCATCTGCTTTTCCGGCTAATTGAACGGAAGCAGCGCCCATTACTTTTCCCATATCTTTGGCGGAAGTAGCACCTACTTGCGATATGATTTCTTTTAATTTCACTTCCAATTCTTCTTGCGAAAGCTGTTGTGGTAAAAATCCTTGGATAATTTCGGCTTGTGCCAATTCTTTTTCGGCTAATTCCGTTCTGTCATTTGCAGAAAATTGTTCGGCAGCTTCTTTTCGTTGTTTGATCAATTTCTGAAGCATAGCGATTT
>CALLXZ010000417.1 GCA_937875605.1 uncultured Moheibacter sp. | reverse complement strand
TGCGAGGATTTTGAATATACACCTGTCATTTTTGAAGCCAATCAAACGGTCAATGGCGAACGTCAGCAGATCTATCATACTAACGTGATGATGTGTGTGGCAGACCAATATGCCGTGATTTGCCTCGATACGATCGACGATAAATCAGAGAAGAAAAATGTGGTTTCACACTTGAAAGAATCTGGAAAAGAAATCATTGCAATTACTGAAAAACAGATGAATCAATTTGCCGGAAATATGTTACAAGTTGGTGGAATGGGTAGCTCAAAATATCTGGTAATGTCACAGACAGCTTATGATTCGTTGACAAAAGAGCAAATTGAAACAATTGAAAAATACAATCCGATCATTGCAGTCGATATCAATACCATTGAAACATTGGGCGGTGGAAGTGCACGTTGTATGATGGCGGAAGTTTTCCTGCCGAAGGAGTAAAGTACTATTTAATTTTGATAAAGTTCAACACTTTGCTAAAGTTATTTATTCCATTAAAATCAAAAGGCGGAAATATTATTTAAATAATTTCCCAAAAGGATTGAATGAAATTCCAAGATTAAGGTAAAATGAAGGTTTTGGTTTTGCCTGAAATAAATATGAATCAAAAGATTCATTCTTTTCAAATACGCGACCGTTAGGAATAATTTTCATACCACTTTTTAGTGTGGCAATAAATGAACCGCCAAGATGTTGTTCATACATAAATCCTGAATTTACTTCAATTTGCCGGAATTCGTAAGTCCCATTTTTTTCATCAAAATCATACATATAAAAATTAGTGGATTCAAACTCACTTCCAATTGAAATGCGTCCATTTTTTAACAAATTTCTTTTTAGATAGGCATGTTTAGGCAAAATGAAATCCAAGGTCCAGCCATTATTGAACTTGTGTTCATAAGTAACGATTGGAATAACCGGAACTTGTGAAGTCGGATCAATAATTCCCGCCAAACCTAAGCCTAACTTTGTTTTAGCATTTGCCGTGATGAGTACAGTTCCAGTCGCTAAACCTTTAATTCTTTCGAAATGATTTTCACTTCCGTCAACAGTAACCGTTGCAGTAAAAAATGTTGGCTTATTCCAAAGTTTTGTGATGTACGTAAAATTGAGCGAGGTCGTGTGGTAATGAAAATCATTATCTTCAATATTTATTGCACCTGAAACATCGTCAGTTTTTTCGATTGAAGAAGATAGATAGCGGTAAGTCATATTGGCTCCAAGCATCCAATTTTTCTTGACAATGAAATTACCATTGACACTTGCATTAGCCATGAAAAGATTTTTCACTTTACTTTCCGGAAGTTTTCCTGCAGCAGATTCAGACGAAAATTTATAAGGAGCAAGTGTTTTAAACTCAACATTCAATACCCGTGTTGCAGCAAATTTATCAGCTACATAAGCGGTTAATTTTTGTGGAATACTATCCGTCTGAGATAAACACAAAGGAGAAATTGCCATCAACGATAACAATAACGTTATTTTAAATACATTCATTTATTAATCTAATTTAGATGCTTTCGATTCGAAAAAATCAAAGAGAAATACCTTGTCATACATCTCCGCTACATTATTCTCCTTGATAAATTTTTCTATATTTTGACATTCAGCATTTAGATTGTCATCCACAAATACAAACCAAAGTTCATGAACATTGTTCTGAATTTTTAAAATTTCGAGATAAGAATGGCTAAAAAATGAAGAAAAAAACAAAGGATGCTGAAGTAGTTTATAGTCATAAAATAAAATTCCTTTTCGGATATTCTCATCACTAACTATATTCAGTGAATGCGAATAACCTATGATTTCGATAGAAGGATTATAACTTTCTACAAAACGAATCAAATCCGTCAGCTGGATTATTTTGATTTCCTGTTGTTCCTCGTCTAGCATTGGATTTAAAAGAACCTCATCAAACCATTTTTGAGCATACATCATATTCTTATTTTAAATTATACAAGGCAAATGAACTCAGAAATTCATTTCATAATTATAAACTTCTACCAAACCACGAGTTTTTTCTACCAAACCCGAAAAAGGTGTTAAGTAGGTAAAATCACAGGTTTTGTATAAAAAGAAAGATGTGGGAAGTTAATAACCTTATTTTTGTAACTTAGATTATGGGATACATTTCAAGAGAGGAAAAAGATAAAAAGGTCATCAGTTTTCTGGTGGAAAATAAGTTTCGGATTCATCGGCACATATTTTTCACTATTGGGCTCTTACTTCTTTTTTATGTTTCATCATTGAACAATGAAGATGTAGAATCTGATAAATGGTCGAGAATTTCATTGGTTTACGTCATATTTCTTGTGATGTTTTATATCAATATTTATGTGCTCGTTCCGCGTTTGTTTTTCAAGGCGAAATATTTGCTTTATTTATTGTGTTTAATTGCAGTGGTTTTGACTGGAATTAATGTTTTGTCATTCATTTTAATGAATTATTTTGAAATTGCTGAAGAAATAAGAAAACAAAACAGACCCATCAGAAATATGTATGATGGAATGATGATTTCGATTCCCATCATCATGGTCACAACTACTGTCAAACTTTTGCAGCGTTGGGTAAAGGATAATGAAAGGATTTCCGAACTGAAGAATTTGACGCTGAATATGGAATTGAATGAATTG
The DNA here is from genome assembly GCA_937875605.1 of uncultured Moheibacter sp. GTDB lineage: Bacteria > Bacteroidota > Bacteroidia > Flavobacteriales > Weeksellaceae > Moheibacter. The sequence continues at coordinate 4,192 of CALLXZ010000417.1, read as the reverse complement.
AAAAATCAAATCAATCCACATTTTCTGTTCAATATGCTCAATAATGTGAAGGCGCTCATCAGAAAAGATCCCGAAAAAGCAACTACAATTATTATCAAACTTTCTGAATTTCTGCGCTATCAGCTTTATGAAAATAATGAAGAAAAAACTTCCATCAATTCTGAAATTAATTTCATTTCAAATTTCCTAAATCTTGAAAAAATCAGAAGAGATAATTTCAGATTTGAAATTGAACTTAAATCAGAAGAAAAGAAATTTTTGCAAGTATTTATTCCGCCGAATTTATTTACAACTTTTGTAGAAAATGCAGTCAAGCACAGTTCGTTTATTACTGATAGAGAAGTTTTTATAAAAATAACTTTAAAGATTGAAAACAATAAACTTCATTTTACCTGCATCAATTCCAAACCTGCTGAAAATTTAAACCCAAATAAAAAATACAGCGGACTGGGACTGACCAACATCAAAAGAAGGCTCGAACTTTTGTATGAAGACAAGCATTCGCTGGAGGTAGAATCGACCGAAGAGTTGTATAAAATCAAACTAATCATACCGTTATGAATTGCATCGTTGTAGATGATGAACCGCTCGCAAGAGAAGAAATGATGTCGCTGATTGAGGAAATCTCTGAACTGAAAATCATCGGAAATTTCTCCAATGCGCCGGCAGCTATGGATTTTATAAAATCGAATCAGGTTGATCTGATTTTCCTAGACATTCAGATGCCGGAAGTTACAGGAATTGAATTTGCGCAGCAACTCGGGCAGCAGACTTTGATTGTTTTCACGACTGCATTTTCAAATTATGCAGTGCAAAGTTATGATCTGGATGCGATTGATTATTTACTGAAACCGATTGACAAACCGCGTCTGGAAAAAGCCATTCAAAAAGCGATTACTTACCAAAATTTGCTATCGGAAAATACGTTGAAAAATTCTGTAGAATCAAGTGATAAAGATTTTTTGCTCATCAAATCTGACCGAAGGTATTACAAGATAAAATTCGAAGATGTCAAATTCATAGAGGGCTTGAAAGATTATGCAGTGATTCATACCACCACACAAAAATTAATCACAGCTATGAATCTGAAAACGATTCATCAGAAAATAATTTCAGAATTCTTTATGCGCGTGAGTAAATCTTACATTGTAAATTTCAACCATATACAATCATTTGACAATCATACGATTTACATCGACGAATCGGAAATCCCTCTGGGAGAAATTTTCAAAGCAGAATTTTTCGCTAAATATTCAATTTTGGATTAATCCAATTTTTCCAAAGCACTTTTCAATTGAGAAATAATTACTTCCTTGGTAATTTCTAAATCTATTCGAAGCACCAAAAAGGGAAAGTATTAACCAGTATAATTTTTATATTTTTTAAAAGATGATAAATTCTTTCTTAAATGAATAGGGGGGATTTATAACACCTACTTCTTAAGAATGACTTGGCCATCAACCAAACAGGAAAGAACAGTAAGAAAAATGATTTAAATAATAAAACGCTAACCATTTCTATTTTAAACTTCCTCATTAATCTTCTTCCATAATAAATCTTTCAGCTCCATTAACCCTTGTTGGGCAACGGAAGAGAAAAACAAATGCGGAATGTCTTGGGGTAAAAGTTTCGAAATTTCCGTTTTCAATTCCTTGTCCAGCATATCGCTTTTGGAAATCGCCAGCACTCGTCCTTTGTCTAAAAGTTCGGGATTGAATTTTTTCAATTCGTTGAGAAGAATGTCATATTCTTTAGCATAATCTTTTGCGTCCGCAGGAATCAAAAACAACAAAACAGAGTTTCGTTCGATATGCCGTAAAAACCGGTGTCCCAAACCTTTTCCTTCAGCCGCTCCTTCGATAATTCCGGGAATATCCGCCATTACAAATGACTGGTGATTTCTATAATCTACTATCCCCAAATTAGGAGTCAACGTCGTAAAAGCATAATCAGCAATTTTAGGTTTTGCAGCTGAAACAACCGATAAAAGTGTTGATTTTCCGGCATTTGGAAATCCGACCAATCCTACATCTGCCAGAATTTTTAATTCCAAAATTATCGGTAATTCTATACCATTCAATCCCGGTTGGGCATAGCGTGGTGTTTGTCTCGTTGCGGAGCGGAAATGCCAGTTACCCAAACCGCCTTTTCCACCTTCTAAAAGTATGACTTGCTGTCCGTCTTCCGTAATTTCGCCTAAAAAATTTCCTTCTTCATCTTTTGCAATCGTTCCGATGGGAACTTCGATGATTACATCTTTTCCATCTGCACCTGTCGCACGAGAAGTCCCACCCGGTTTTCCATTATCCGCCTTTAAATGACGGGTAAATCGTAAAGCGAGAAGTGTCCATAATTGGGAATTTCCTCTCAAAATGATGTGTCCGCCTCTGCCACCGTCTCCACCGTCAGGACCGCCTTTTTCGATGAATTTTTCACGGTGCAAATGGGCAGAACCGGGACCTCCGTTTCCGCTTTTACAATATATTTTGATGTAATCTACGAAGTTTGACAATTGAATTTAATTTTTGCAAATATCCGAGTTTATTTTTAATTTGAATTGAAGCGGTTCCGATTGCTTTCTGATTTCTGTATTTTTTTCGTATATCTTTGAAAATAAAAAGCGTGATTAGAAAAATAATTGCTTTATGGATGATTTTGAGTAGCATTAGTTCTTATCCACAAGAAATAATCTTTCCAGATAGTTTTAAAATTGATACTTTGCTTTTTAAAGAATATGAATTTCCTCAAGATGACGGACCTAATCCGTATTTAGTGGAATACGATAGTTTGACTTCTGATCAGAAAAAAGAGTATGATCGACTTTTTACTTCTAAAGCGATGTATTTCCAAACCTTGATAAAAAATTATACAGCATTAAAAGAAAATCCAGACGAAATAACCGAAGTTGAGTTTCTAAATATCGTGGTCACCGAATTTTTTTCGGAAACAGATTTATTAAATACGGTTAAACGAATTCATCGTGAAAATATTTCCAATAAAGCTGTAAATCAATACTTTTTAAAATGGAAAAATCATTCGATTTGGATTTTGGGATCTGATGGAAACCAATCGGAAACGGAAATCTTAATAGAATTTTATAAGAAGAAAATCGGAGCGACTCCGTTATTTATCGAATAAATTATTTTTTAGAACCCAAATCGGAAATGCATTGTTCACGGATTCCCCAAATTTCCTCCAATTTAAACGAATTTTTCTCACACCAATTCTTCAGAAAATTTTGATGAATTTCCACTTTTTTAGTCGAAACATCTTCCGGATTTATTTCCATTTCTTCTAGTAAATCTGGCAAGAAATTGATTTCAGATGAAATTTCAGTTGTGCAATCGTAAATTATAGAATTGATTTTTAGGTAATTATGCGCTTCTGGAATGTATTCTATTCCAAATTTATTTAATGTTTCTTTTACTTTTGGCGTATTGATTCCATTCATTTTGAAAATTCCGAGCATTAATTTGAATTCGAATTGAGAATTTTCATCAGCCAACGATTTCAGCAAAGCATGTTTCGAACTGCAGGTTCCTTTATTTTCTGTCAAAACCAGCACGAAATCTTCCCGATTGGAATTTCGCCCATAAGGAAGATTCTTTACATACTTCATCGCTTCAAAAAAAGAATTAATTTCTAATTTCTGAAAAGACTTCCCTAAAAGTAACTCAGAATTTAATTCAAAATTTGACATTTAATTAGAGTTCTTCCTTTAAAAATTTCCCCGTAATGCTTTTCGGATTTTTTGCAATTTCTTCCGGTGTTCCTTCAGCTATAATTTTTCCACCCTTTTCTCCTCCGTCAGGTCCTATATCGATGACGTGATCTGCCAATTTGATAACATCCAGATTGTGTTCGATGATGATCACCGTATTTCCAAAATTTACAATTTGATTGATGACACCCATCAAAACACGAATGTCCTCAAAATGCAGTCCTGTCGTGGGCTCATCCAAAATATAAATCGTTTTTCCCGTTTGTTTTTTACTCAATTCCGAAGCGAGCTTCACACGTTGTGCTTCACCACCGGAAAGGGTAGTGGACTGCTGTCCCAGCGTTATATAACCCAATCCTACATCTTGTAAAGTTTTCACGCTTCTGAAAATTTTCGGAATAGGCTCGAAGAATTCTACAGCTTCATTTACAGTCATGTCCAGCACATCGGAAATGGACTTTCCTTTGTAGC
>CALLXZ010000416.1 GCA_937875605.1 uncultured Moheibacter sp. | reverse complement strand
AATGGCTGATAGCGGGCTGCCGCCGTATTGACCGAACGGAAATCTGTCAGCCAAGTGGAGCAACAAAGTTCGCGTCCGCAAGAACCAATTCCGCCTACTTTTGCGGCTTCCTGTCGGTATCCGATTTGTTTCATCTCAATTCGGACGGAGAAAGCGCCGGCGTATTGTTTAATTAATTCACGAAAATCCACTCGCCCTTCGGCCGTATAATAAAAAATGGCTTTGATACCATCGCCTTGGTATTCGACGTCGGTAATTTTCATTTCCAATCCTAAGTTTACGGCAATTCTGCGCGCACGCATTTTGGTTTCCTGTTCTTTCTCCCGGTAATTCTGCCAGGTTTCGATGTCTTTTTCGTTGGCTTTTCGGTACACTTTTTTTACATCTTCGGAATCTTCCGTCAGGTTTCTTTTTTTCATTTGAACTCTAACCAATTCTCCGGTAAGCGTTACCGCACCTATATCATGTCCCGACTGCGCCTCAACAGCGACGATGTCACCGATTCCCAGCGGGAGATTATTACTATTTATATAGTATTGTTTTCGATCATTTTTAAAGCGGACTTCTACACAATTAAACGCCAATTGACCGTTGGGAAGACGCATATTGGACAACCAGTCAAAAACGGGTAATTTCCCGCAACCTGAATCTACACCACACGCACCGTTGTTGTTACAACCCTTTGGCAATCCGTTTGTGGTAGTTCCGCAACTTCCACAACTCATATCTACATTAATTTCTAACGTACAAAGATAGAAAATTTTAAAGGATGGATTTGGAAAATATTAAAGACCAAATACTTCTGAAAACGAATAGGTTGAGTCCAAAAGAATTCCTTTTTCGGTTTTGGTAACGGTTGCCAGTTCCCGATAAGGATCATGTTCGAAGAAAAACAAATATTCTTCCTGTACTGCTTTTTCCAGAAAATCGCTTTTTTCCTGTAAAGTTAGGAGCGGACGCGTATCATAACCCATTACATACACCAAGGGAATATGTCCAACAGTTGCTACCAGATCCGCAACATAAACGATGGTTTTTCCTTTGTATCGGATGACGGGAAGCATTTGTTTGTCGGTGTGGCCATCTACAAAAATCACATCAAATCCGAGCGGAGAATCTTTCAGATAATTTCCTTC
>CALLXZ010000415.1 GCA_937875605.1 uncultured Moheibacter sp. | reverse complement strand
CCTGCTTCTAAAAATACTGCAGAGTCCCACTGAGTATCACTTGCATCGGCAACTAATAGTCGGATGTGATATGTTGCTCCCGGTGTTACAGCAGAATAAGCAGTCAAAGGAGTCGTTCTACCTCCATGCTGGATTGTGGTAAATGGACCAGGCACATAATAAGTATCATCTCCACAGTAATCATCGTTTACATTATTAATCGTTACCGGGTCTCCGTTTGGTAATAAGGCGATATTTTTACCACTTAAACCCGGATCATTTGTAATGCCCGGACCACTTATGATAAACGCAAAAACATCATTGTAATCCGAACACGACCATTCCGGATATTCTTCCGAAGCAAAAATATAATTGAATGAAATCTCATTTCCCTGCGGAACAAAATCAAATTCAAAAATGGTAACATTATTCGTTCCTATACCCGCTAAATACGAAGCATCAGGATCTCCTGTCCACTCAGAACCTCCATCTGACATATTCCCAGAATCCGGTCCCTGTGCATTAATTGCATAACCGGAAGTCAAAACAATTCCTCTTTCAAAAGGAAAATTAGAATTTCCCTTTTTGAAAAAACCCCAACTCCTATTGTTGTGTGGAAAGGAAAACGATGGGTTTTCTTTTAGCTGAAAGTTAGAAGTAGAAGAACACAGTCCTCCGTCCAAAAGTACATCTGTAAGTAATTGTTCCGCACCAAAATTGGACTCAGTATCACCGGAACCGTTCACAACGATGCTCTGTGCATTACCGAAAAACAAAAATTGCAGGAAAAAAATTACGAGTAAAGTTTTTCTCATAAGTAAAATAATTATTTTGAATACCTGTGTTAATTTACAATTCTAAAATTAAGTCAATTTTAACGAAAAATTCACATTTTTACAATTCTTTTTTAGGAAACTCAATTTTTAAATACTTTCTTCTTTCTTGTTTCGGTATAAAGAATATAGAACTCCTCCACCTAAGGAAAGCACTATAACACTGAGAGAAAGCCATTCCGGAATCTCCAATCCATTAGCTTTTAAATAATGATGAAAAATCATTTTAATTCCGACATAAACTAAAATAACGGCAAGGGAATATTTTAAATAAGAAAATTTATCAATGATGTTGGCCAAAAAGAAATACATGGAGCGAAGCCCAAGTATGGCCATGATATTGGAAGAAAATACAATAAAAGGGTCTTCCGTAATTGCCAAAATCGCAGGAATGCTATCTAAAGCAAACAATACATCTGTAAATTCAATAATTATCAATGCTAAAAACAAAGGTGTGGCCGCCCAGATTCCCATTTTTTTTACGAAAAGTCTCTGACCATGAATACCTTTGGTTACAGGCATGATCTTTCTGACGATCTTGAAAACACGGCTTTGTTTAGGATTAAATTCAGACTCTTCTCCTCCAAAAGCCATATTGTAAGCCGTATAAATTAAAAACGCTCCGAAAACATACGTAATCCAGTCGATTTTATTAATTAACCAAATTCCGAAGAAGATCATCAAAGCACGGAAAACAATCGCTCCAATAATTCCCCAAAACAGGACTCTATGCTGATATTTCTGAGGAATGCTAAAGGATCTGAAAATAACGGCAATTACAAATATATTGTCCACCGAAAGGGAAAGTTCCAATAAGTAGCCTTGTATATATTTTGAGAAAGCAGTTCGGGGCGTGTAGTTAAGCGGATTGTCAACATATCCGTTTAGATAAATCCAATAAATTCCGCCGGAGAATGCCAAAGCCAAACCTACCCAAAGCGCAGTCCATTTCGCTGCTTCTTTATGGGATATCACATGCGCTTTTCGATTGAAAACACCTAAATCAAGTGCCAGTAAAATAATAACAACGCCGATGAATATTTCCCAAACCATTTTATATTTTTTTTTTACAAATATCTACAATTCCTCGGGATTTATAATTCTAAATGTTTTGTCTTTTCCGCATAAAAAAAGACGGGAAAACCCGTCTTTTTATTTTTCACATTATCAATTTATATTAGGAATCCAAAGCTTCCGCTCCACCCACGATTTCCAAAATCTCGTTGGTGATGGCAGCTTGTCTTTCCTTATTATATTGTAAAACTAATCCTTTACGAAGAGCATCAGCATTATCCGTTGCTTTATGCATTGCCGTCATACGTGCGCCGTGCTCAGAAGCATTGGAGTCTAAAATTGCTTTATATAATTGGGTTTTCAATGTTTGCGGAATCAAATCCCGTACGATTTTTTCTTTAGAAGGCTCGAAAATATAATCAACCGAAGAACTTGAGTTCTCTGTATTTTCAGATTGAATCTGAACCGGAAGATATTGTTCATCCATCACGATTTGCGTCGCCGCATTTTTAAATGAATTATAAACAATTCTTACTTGATCAAATTCTCCTTCGATGAATTTTTGCGTTACTTCTTCCGAAATCACTGCTACTTCTTCAAAACTTAAATTATCCCAAATGGACGAACTATTTTTATAAATAGAAGATTGTTTACGCAACAAATCAAATCCTTTTTTACCAACCGTAAGCAATTCTACTTCAATTCCTGCATCTTTTGAATTAGCAATCAAATTACTTGCTTTTTTAATCACATTGGAATTAAATGCTCCCGCCAAACCTCTGTTTGAAGTTACGACGATCAACAAAACTTTTTTCACATTCCGTTGAACGGTCAATTCTCCACCTGCACTACTATCGAGAGTCGAGCTGATGTTTTGAAGGATGTCCCGCAGTTTATTTGCGTATGGACGAAGTTGCGTAACTGCATCTTGTGCACGTTTCAATTTGGCAGCCGAAACCATTTTCATGGCGCTCGTAATCTGCATCGTTGATCCGACCGATGTAATCCTGCTTCGTATTTCTTTTAAGTTTGCCATTTAATTTTCTTTAATTCAAGAAATTGACGTTTAAAATTAATTGTATTGCGCTGTCGTATCGTTGATAATTGCTTTTAATTTATCCACGATTTCGTCTGAAAATTTTCCTTGACGAAGTTCTGTCAACAATTCACTGTACTGACTTCTCAATAAGGATAAGAAATTCTCTTGCCATTCTTTCACTTTGGTTACCGGAACGTTTCTCAACATACCGTTTGTCCCCGCCATGATAATTGCAACTTGTTCCTCTACCGGAATGGGTGAATTTACGTTTTGTTTCAAAATTTCCACGTTTCTTTCTCCTTTCCCGATTACCGACATCGTAGCCGCATCCAAATCAGAACCAAATTTCGCAAAAGCTTCCAATTCACGATACTGTGCCTGGTCTAATTTCAAGGTTCCCGATACTTTTTTCATCGGTTTCGTTTGAGCATTACCACCCACACGTGAAACGGAAATACCTACGTTGATCGCCGGACGGATACCGGAGTTGAATAAATCAGACTCCAAGAAAATTTGTCCGTCTGTAATCGAAATTACGTTGGTCGGAATATAAGCCGAAACGTCTCCAGCCTGTGTTTCGATGATAGGCAAAGCCGTCAAAGAACCACCTCCTTTTACTACACCTCTTAAAGATTCCGGCAAATCGTTCATCTCTGCCGCTACTTTATCATCAGCAATAACTTTTGCAGCACGCTCTAACAAACGGGAGTGTAAGTAGAATACGTCTCCAGGGTAAGCCTCACGTCCCGGTGGACGACGAAGTAACAAGGAAACTTCACGGTATGCAACCGCTTGTTTGGATAAATCATCATAAACAACCAAAGCCGGACGACCTGTATCACGGAAATATTCTCCGATTGCCGCACCTGCCATTGGCGCATAAACCTGCATCGGAGCCGGGTCAGAAGCGTTTGCCGCTACAACGATCGTATATTTATCTGCCCCGTGTGCTTGTAATGTATTTAAGATTTGAGCTACGGTAGAACCTTTTTGTCCAACTGCCACATAGATACAGTAAACAGGCTCACCTCTGTCATAAAATTCTTTTTGATTCAAAATGGCATCCAATGCAACCGAAGTTTTACCTGTCTGACGGTCACCGATGATCAACTCACGCTGTCCGCGTCCGATCGGAATCATCGAGTCAATGGAAACGATACCTGTTTGCAAAGGTTCGTTTACCGGTTGACGATAGATAACTCCCGGTGCTTTACGTTCGATTGGCATTTCATAAAGTTCTCCGGCGATCGGTCCTTTTCCATCAATCGGATTACCCAACATATTGACCACACGACCTAACATTCCTTCTCCTACACGGATGGATGTAATTCGGTTGGTTC
>CALLXZ010000414.1 GCA_937875605.1 uncultured Moheibacter sp. | reverse complement strand
ATCACAATGTATCCAAATCCCGTAAAAGACATTCTTAATTTCTCGGAAGAAGTGTTTCAAATTAGCATTACCGATTTTTCCGGAAAACGGGTAAAACAAGTTTCTGATTTCACGAAATCGGTTCATCTTGCTCATTTGGCAAAAGGAGTGTACATCCTGACGGCTACTACCAAATCAGGAAAAATTATTACTAAAAAACTGATAAAGGGATAAATGATTTTGTCTCAGCAAACCTCAAATACTTAATGTTTTAGAAAAGGGTGGTTTCACCCTTTTTTTTAAGTTAGAATGCCCTAATGAAGAAATTTAATTTGAATCTAATTTTGTCTTCATCATAATTTAAAACACAAAAGAAATATATAATTAGTTTTGTCGAACTCAATCCCATTCTTATGAAAAATATCTATTTTTTAATTTGCTTATTTATTTTCAATTCCGCATTGGCTCAGAATCCATTTATTACGCATTGGCAAGTATTTGGTCAATTGGATATTCCGGTTTATGGTGAGTACCATTATGATTTAAAAAATCAATGGGATATTTCAGTTGCAAGCGGATATGGTACGGATATCATTTCTTTAAGTGGTTTGCCGATGGGTAATTACAAATTGGAATTAACGCCAACAGGCGGTACTCCTTTACATAAATTTCAGGTTTCGCTCGCAGCCGAAGGTATTTTGTCTATGGTTGAACAATGGGGCGATGTACAATGGGACGATATGTATGGTGCATTTGAAAACATAAGTGGTACCTTGTATATAACTGCGACTGATGTTCCTGATTTCAGTAATGTAACCGATATGTCAAGTATGTTTTCTGGTACAACAGTTCAATTCTCTGATCCTTCACTTATCAATCAATGGGACGTGAGCAATGTAACGAGAATGCTGTATATGTTTTATGGAACGAATTTTAATCACCCTATAGGAGATTGGGATACGGGAAATGTAACGGATATGCAATATATGTTTTGGGGTGTGGAGGAATTTAATCAACCCATCGGAAATTGGGATGTAGGCAATGTAACCAACATGAGCCTCATGTTTTATAGAAACATAAATTTTAATCAACCTTTGAACGATTGGGATGTGAGTAATGTAACCACCATGCATCGAATGTTTAGTTGTGAATATTTAGATGGTGTTTTCAATCAACCTTTAGATAATTGGGATGTTTCCAACGTTACAGACATGTCGTATATGTTTACAGAACAATCTCATTTTAATCAAAATTTAAATACTTGGGATGTGGGGAATGTGACCAACATGGAATATATGTTTGCAGACTGTGATGCATTTAATGGAATTGTGAGTGATTGGGATGTGAGTAAGGTAGAATCTATGGATGCGATGTTTACTAATTGTTTCGCATTTAACCAACCTTTGAACGATTGGGATGTGAGTAATGTAAAAAGTATGGCTATGATGTTCAGAGATACACATTCATTTAACCAAACCTTGGAAGATTGGGATTTAACAAGTATTCAATCGGTGAGTACCAATAATCCTTATGATGATGAATTAATCTATATGTTATCCAATTCCGGATTGGATTGTGATAATTATAGTAAAACATTGATTGGTTGGGCAAATAATCCAAACACTCCAAATAATCTTCGTTTTGGGGCGCATACATTGGAATACAATCCATCGGCAGTTGCTGCAAGAAATACGCTGATTAGTACAAAAGGTTGGACGATAGAAGATGACGGCTTAGATCCAAATTGTGTTCCTCCATGCGACGAACCCAATTTCGAACCCTTCCAACCAGCCGTTCCCGATTTATTTTCACAAGCCATCGAAGACGAATTGAGCGATAATACCATCCACAGCATCGACAAAGAATATGGAGATATAGACGGCGACGGTGACATCGACATTTTATATGTAAAAGGAAATAAATTACATGTGCTGATTAATAATGCCGGAGTCGGAAATCCACCGAATTATATACTTCCCGGTAATGAAATTTCATTGAATTTCCCGGCTATTCCTGATCATCCCGATTTTCCGGGAATGAACATCGATCCGGTTTCGTACAAATTATTTGATTGGGACAACGACGGAGATTTGGATTTAGTTTTGTTGGCAGGAAAAGCGGCTCCTACTTTTAGACTCGTTGGAGGAGTTTTTCTCTTTATAAATGATGGAAACGGAAATTTTCCAAATATGCCGACTTTGCTTTTGGATGCCCTATCTATTGGAGATGTAAACGGACATGATCCGCAAAATGATTTTCCGGCTGAATATTTTCAACTCATCGAAATAGGGGATTTGAACAACGACGGATTGCCTGATCTTTTAGTAAGCGGAAGAAATCGACTTTGGGGAACGGCTTATTTTGAAAACACAGGAACTATCTCCAGTCCTGCATTTACACTTGCTGCGCCACAGCAAATCGTTTCCAACCATAATTGGACAAATTGGATTCAAAACATAGCATTTCCAATCCGACACAACGCTGCCGTATTTCCACTTCCGGTTCCGGAATTGTATTCAACGGATTGCACTGATAAATTGGATTTGTTTCTTTCGGAATCTTGGTGGGAAGATGGAGGCGGAAGAGTTTTTTATCATGAAAATAACGGAGGAATTACCAGCGGATCACTTCCTGATTTCAATATGGCGGGTTTGACGAATCAATTTGGGCTAAACGACGATCCACACAGCAATTATCCCAATTCGGATTTCCCAACTTTTAACGAATCTCCATTGGATTGTTATGCTTCCGTAGTGCGATTGGTGGATTTTTATGGAACAAGTTGTCCGATTGCAGTTGTGTATAATTATTGTTCCAAAAAATTCTATTATTACAATCAAGATTGCAGTGGTCTTTCTACAAAAGATGTCGATTCCAAAAATGAAACTTCCATTCTACTTTATCCCAATCCGGCTAAAAACAAAGTGAATTTTCACATCAATGAACAAATGACGATTTATGGAATTCAGATATTTGATTCGACAGGAAAATTGATTCTTCAACCGAAAGTATCTGGGACTAAAATAAATACAACAAGTTTAAAGTCAGGAATTTATTTTGTTAATTTCAAAACGGATAAAGGAATCATTTCAGAAAAAATCATTATCAAATAAATTTAGTCCAAATCTAACTTAAAAAGGAGAGTCCGAAAGTAGATTCTCCTTTTTATTTAGGGTGAAAACACCCTTAAAAATCCTTTAAATACCCTAGATAAACTTTGCTTCAAACGACAATCTTTGTGCTAGTAAATAATAATTAAACTCAAAAATTTATCGATATGAAAACTTTTACTCTTTTTAGCTTTTTGCTGGGACTTTCATTTTTATTGTCAATCCCAATTTACTCTCAGGAATCTGATTTCTGTCCTTGTAATTATTTTACAAATGGAGATTTTGAGACCGGAACGCCTACTAACACGAGCAATAATATAACGCTTGCTACGGGTTGGGATAAAATTTGGACGGGAAACAGCGAAGCTGATTTTTACGATG
>CALLXZ010000413.1 GCA_937875605.1 uncultured Moheibacter sp. | reverse complement strand
GGAAATAGCTGACGGAATTCAAGGTTTTTATTATGGACGATTTGATGTTAAATCCAAATCGGAAAATGAATTAAAATCAGGAAAATTCATTATTCTGGAAGTAAATGGTGCTAATTCCGAACCCACTCACATCTACGATTCTAAGTTCACTCTGATTCAAGCCTATAAAGAAGTAAAAAGACATTTCGATGTTCAGTTTCAGATTTCAAAACAACTTCCAAAAAGAGAATCTTCAAAAGCATTTTTTCGAGCTGTTTGGAAACGAATTCTAAATTTGTTTAAATAATTTCTTTCAAATCAGTTTTCAGCAAATTTGTCAGGAAAAAATAAGTCGGAATGGTTTATGAAATTAGGCATAATGGATGAATAAATGAAATCCTATCCAAAATTTTTAATAGCAAATTCTATCTAACAATTGAATTCAAATTAAAAATCAACAGATAAAAATTTGTTCTTAAATTTATTTTATGCAATATCCTTTCCCAAAAAACACGCTATATGTTCCTATTATTCTTCTCTTTTTGATTTGGGGAACTTTTCTATTGCAACATTTTGGTTTAGGTCACTATAATTGTTACGGCGTTGTTCCGAGAAATGGAATTGGGTTACGAGGAATTCTGTTCAGTCCGCTTTTTCATTCCGGATGGAAACATATCATCAATAATTCAATTCCGCTAATGGTTTTGAGTTTTTTTGCGGTTCTATTTTATCAACGGACGGCTTATTTCGTGATTATTTTTGGATGGATTTTATCGGGATTGCTGGTTTGGCTTTTCGGAAATTTATTGCCCGGCGACGGAATCGGATGCCACATAGGTGCGAGCGGTATTGTTTATCTTTTGGCTTCGTATGTCTTTTTCAGTGGAATTTTTAAAAATTCAAGAAATCTGATTGCCATTTCGCTCATCGTTGTTTTTCTGTATGGCGGAATGATCTGGGGTGTAATTCCTGAAGAATTTCTCCCTAAATTTTATAGAGAAGATAGTAATCCTATTTCCTGGGAAAGTCATTTGGCAGGCGGGATCGTAGGATTCTTTTTTGCAATTATCACCCGAAAATACGGTCCGAAACGCAAAGTATATTCTTGGGAAAATCGCACAGAACCAGATGCCCGTGAACAATGGCTTTGGGAAAAATACAAAGAATCTTTGCCGGAAGAGGAACGATTGGCATTGGAAGAAAAGTACGGAGAAGCCACTGAGAGAAAAGAGGATGAAGAAGGTTTCTGGTTTCGAAATGACACCAGAAATTAATTTTCAAAATCCATTGGATTTCAAATTAGTTGTTAATTTAGCTTTATGATAAAAATTGAACATTTAGGCATAGCCGTTAAGGATTTGGGTGTTTCCAATGAATTATTTCAAAAATTATTGGGAAAGCCGTCCTATAAAGAAGAAATCGTGGAAGGCGAGGCAGTTAAAACTTCGTTCTTCGAAATTGGCGAAAGCAAATTGGAACTGCTTGAAGCGATGAATGAAAATAGTGCCATTGCTAAATATTTGGAAAAAAACCGGGAAGGAATTCACCACATCGCCTTTGCGGTAGATGATATGGAAGCGGAAATCCAACGACTTAAAAATGAAGGGTTTCAATTCATTAGTGAAACGCCAAAAGAAGGAGCTGATAATAAATGGGTGGTATTTCTTCATCCGAAATCGACCAATGGTGTGTTGGTAGAATTGTGTTGCGACCAAAAATAGTTTGGACAATTTCGCAGATTGTCTTAATATTGCAGTCCGAAAAAGCGAACTTCGTATTTCGAAAATCGAACTTCGTATTTTTTAGGTCCTATAGCTCAGTTGGTTAGAGCACCTGACTCATAATCAGGTGGTCCTTGGTTCGAGCCCAAGTGGGACCAC
>CALLXZ010000412.1 GCA_937875605.1 uncultured Moheibacter sp. | reverse complement strand
AATTATTAGTAAACGGTGAATTTCTGGAATCCATAAAAATGTATCCCGGTCTTCTTCCTTTATTAGCAACAGTTGGGATTTTGATTTTTCATATTTTCAAAGGAAACAATCGTTCGTTTCAAGTATTAAAAATATCTCTTATTTTTACCCTTTTAATCATAACTATAACTTATATCTTAAAATTTATACCCCATGAATGAATTTAACCAATTTGAATCGGTAAACAAACTTCCAAACGACCCCATAACCCTCATTTTCGGAATAGCATCTGTCGTATTAGTTTTCATCGGATGTTGTTGCGGGGTATTTATTTTTCTGGGATTAGCATTAGGAATTATGGGTTGGGTCATGTCTTCCGGTGCTCTAAAAACCTATTATGCAAATCCTTCCGTATATTCTGTAACAAGTTATAAAAACACAAAAACTGCAAAAACTCTTTCCATCATAGGAACTGCGTTAAGCTCAATTGCGATAGTTTTTGTCATATTGTATTGGGTTGGAATGGTAGCACAACCGGCATTTATGGAAGAATTTCAACAAGAAATTCAAAATATGCAACATGGCAATAATAGTTTTGAATCCGGAGATGATTAAATCTTACGGCAGGTTTTTTTCTTTTTTAAAGTTTGCGTAATTTTAGCCCAACAAAGCAAACGGAAATGAGATACCATCAATTAGGAGAAATTCCTCAAAAAAGACACGTCGTTTTTAAAGACGGAAACGGCAAACACCGTTACGAACAATTGTTTGGAACGGAAGGTTTCAGCGGTGTTTCCTCTTTACTTTACCACATCCACCGACCTACGCAGATGATTCGTTTTGACGAACCGTACGATGTAAGTCCAAAAGCAGTGATTGAGAAAAACATTACACCGAGATTGGTTAAGGGATTTAAAGCAAAACCTACTGATGATTTCTTAGATGCCCGAACGCCTTTATTTTTTAACAATGATTTGATCATGGGCGTTGCTGCGCCACGGAAATCCATGACCGATTATTTTTATAAAAACGGTCAATGTGATGAAATGCTATTCATCCATAAAGGAAAGGGAAAACTAAAGACATTTTTAGGTGAAATTCCTTTTGAATACGGAGATTATCTCATCCTCCCACGTGGAACGATTTATCAAATGGAATTTGAATCCGAAGATAACCGAATTTTATATCTTGAATCCTTCTCACCTATCGAAACTCCTAGAAGATACCGAAACAAATACGGACAACTTTTGGAACATTCGCCTTTCTGCGAACGAGATATAAAAGTGCCGCAATACACAGCTCCTATTGATGAAAAAGGAGAATTTCTCATAAAAGTAAAAAAAGCAGGAATGATTCATCCGATTACCTATGCGACCCATCCTTTTGATGTGGTAGGTTGGGACGGATATTTTTATCCGTACGGGTTTTCCATTCATAATTTTGAACCGATTACAGGACGCATTCATCAGCCCCCTCCGGTTCATCAGAATTTTGAAGGAAATAATTATGTTATCTGTTCGTTCTGTCCAAGGTTATATGACTACCATCCAGATTCAATTCCTGCACCGTATAATCACAGCAACATAGATTCGGAAGAAGTTTTGTATTATGTAGACGGCGATTTTATGAGCCGAAACCATATCGAGCAAGGTTATTTTACGCTTCATCCGGGTGGAATTCCGCACGGTCCGCATCCGGGAGCCATGGAAAGAAGCATAGGTCAAAAAGAAACCGGAGAATTAGCGGTAATGGTGGATCCGTTTCATCCGTTAAAACTCACTCAAGCGGCAATTGATTTGGA
>CALLXZ010000411.1 GCA_937875605.1 uncultured Moheibacter sp. | reverse complement strand
CATTTAAAAAATTAATCCAAATCCTAAAAATAAAGAAAAAGCCAACGTCAGCAAAGCAATTTTCTTTAATTCTTTGTCAAACAATCTCGGTTCTTGGATGGTAATGATGGTTTTGATGAATAAAAACGCCGGAATCAATAAAAGTAAAAATGAAAACCGGAACCATTCCGTTTTCCCGATTTCAAATAGATAAATAACGCTGAGCAAAAAAGGAATTAAAATCAAAAGGGACTGATAGATTTTTGCATTGGGAAGCCCCATTCGTAGCGGCAGTGTCAGTTTTCCTGCTTTTCGGTCGGTATGAATATCACGCATATTGTTGAGGTTCAAAACTGCGGTGCTTAATAATCCGATGGCAGAAGCCGGTAGAAATATCGAAAGCTCGATCGTTTCATGTTGGTAAAGCGTATAACTTCCCCAAACCGAAACAATTCCGAAAAAAGCAAACACAAAAATATCACCCATTCCGGCATAACCGTAAGCGCTTTTTCCAACGGTGTAGCGGATGGCTGCCCAAACACAAGCAAAGGTTAGAAAAATGAACAAAATTGCCCATAGAAAATTTTCCTGAAACGAAATAAAAATCAAGGTAAAAGCTGATAAAGCCGATAAAACACTAAATAAAATCACCGCAGTTTTCATTTGCCTTGCTGAAATTTCACCCGACGCCACGGCACGTTTTTCACCGATTCGTTCGACATCAGTTCCTTTGATTCCGTCTCCGTAATCGTTTGCATAATTAGATAAAACCTGTAAAAACAAAGTCGTTAAAAAGGCAAGAATGAAAATCGCCCAATTCCAATGTCCTTCAGACAAAGCAATGAGCGAACCCAAAATGATTCCGCTTATGGACAAAGGCAAAGTCCGTAAACGTGCGGCAGCAATCCATTTTTTCATATAGCAAAAATAATGGTTTATAGTCGAAGTCCGGGATGTTTGATCGAAATTAAAATGAAAATTCCAATTGATTTTACTTTGTGTCTGTTTTGTGATTTTCTGGTTAATTATTATTGCTCCCAGTTTACTAAAAGTTTCACCTGGGTCAATTCATCCAAATGGGAATTAATTTATAGTCAATTTTACTTGGGTGAAGTTAAATTTTTTAAATTACGATTTATCTGATATGCATATTGATTTTTTTCAAAACTTCTGACATATATTTTGCAGCAACAAGTCTAAATGATAAAAGTGAATAAATTGTTTTTTAAGAATAATTAAAGTTGGATTATAAATCGACCGTCATAACGAATCAAAGGTTATTTCTTTCATAAAATTCAAAAAGAAATAATCTTTATTATTAAGGAGAGTAAAAATGGTCAACCCTTATAAGTAACTTACTCTTTTTCATTAAAAGAATAAGTTATAACTGTTGAATAATTTATTCAAGCACCAAGCAAAAATTTAATTAGATTTAGTAAACAAAAAAGCTTTCCTGTTAACAGGAAAGCTTAAATATCATGTACTTAATACTAAATTATTTCTTAATTACTTTAGCCGTTTGAACGCCATTATCTGTAATAATTTGTGCAACATAAACTCCTGTTTTCAAAGCTGAAACATTTACGGAAGTTGATTTTGAGTTTGGTTTTACAGAAGAAACCAATTGCCCGTTTACACTAAATATTTTCACTTCTTTTATGTTGGATTCAGACGAAACATTTAATTGGTTAACAACCGGATTTGGATAAACCTGAACTTTAGCCAATTCCACATCCGCTACACTCATGTTTCCTGCAACTTTTTTGTATTTGAAAAACATATTTCCGTTAGCTTGTCCTCCGTTCTCGATAAAATATAACCGGTAAACATCTTCTCCTTGTTTGATATAGTAAACGACATTATCGTAAACACCTGAAGTCGGTTTCCAGCTATGACCTATCGTCGTGATGACATCTGAATAATCACTGTCTGCTGGTAGATTTACGGTGGAAGTAGCTTGAGTTTCCTCTTTTTTTACAATACTTACATCTGGGCTTTGGATAACCCCTGCCATTCTGTACATCATAACGTTATTATAGAATGTCCAATAGCGAGTAAATACCAAATCCCAAGCCCCCATAGCTGGTTCGTTGTTTGCTACAACATCATTAGTTGTAAATGAGAAATAATTAAAATAAGTATCACCTGATCCATTTGCTATTGTTTTGGTCTGTGTTGCATCCCAAGAAGTACCGTTCCATTTTGCATATTTAAATGTATAACCTCCAAAATAATCTTCGATGAAAAATTTGTAATAAACATCACCCGGATATTTCATTACAAAAATTACTTTTCCTTCTATGTGGTGGTTTACTGCATTATAGATACCCCATCCGGTTGCAGGAATATTTGGGTTTGATGAAGTAATAGAACCTTGCTCAAATGCTCCTTCATTTAAAAAAGTAGTTTGATCGGGATTGTACAAAGGATCACCCCAAGACCCTATATTTGCTATATTTATTGCATTCCAATCTGCCGGGTTTGCAGATGCCTCATAAATTTCCATTCCATATGCATCATTTACTCGGGTTCCAAATTCATACATATCTTTTCTCCAAAAAGCAACATCCCAATTCGTTGCATTTTGTGAAACCAAATTTTCTGATGACAAATCAAAAAATACTCGGTTGGAATAAGCTGCTCCAGTTGTTAATTCAACTGTTTTGTAACCATGCTCATCTACTTGTGCATTTACGTAAACCATCGTAATTGCGAACAAAGAGAATAAAAATCTTTTCATTATGCTATTTTAAATTAAACTAAATTGATATAAATCACGTGGCAAATATACTGTTAATTTGGATTAAGTCTAAATAAATATATAAATTTGCTCCGAATCTAATAAAAATCATATTTAATGAAAAAATTAGCTGGATGGTTAACGTTATCCTTTAGTTTTGTGTTTGGCTTTGCTCAGGCGCAAGTGGATGAGGAAACCGATTCTACGAAAATAGTTAGCTTAGACAATGTAGTCATAACCGGACAATATTCGTCTCAATCCATAGATAAATCCATTTATCAGGT
>CALLXZ010000410.1 GCA_937875605.1 uncultured Moheibacter sp. | reverse complement strand
TTGGATTCGTCTGTCATTGCGGCAATTACTAAAAAATTTGCCCGAAACCGGATTGAATCTGGTGATCAGGAAGAAGCCTGGTATCCTCAACTTCATTCGTTTGCGGTAGGATTGGAAGGCTCTCCTGATCTGATTGCTGCAAAAAAAGCTGCCGATCATATCGGAACCATTCACCATGAAATTCATTTCACCATTCAGGAAGGTTTGGATGCTATCCGTGATGTGATTTATTTTCTGGAAACCTACGATGTGACGACCGTTCGCGCTTCTACGCCGATGTATTTGATGGCGCGTGTCATCAAATCTATGGGAATCAAAATGGTGCTTTCCGGTGAGGGTTCTGATGAACTTTTCGGTGGTTATTTGTATTTTCACAAAGCACCCAACGCACAAGAATTCCACGAAGAAAATGTACGCAAGCTGAGTAAATTATATTTGTATGATAATTTACGTGCCAACAAATCCATGGCGGCTTGGGGAATCGAAGCACGTGTTCCGTTTCTGGATAAAGAATTTATCGATGTTGCCATGCGACTGAATCCCGATGATAAAATGATCAAAAACGGACGAATTGAAAAATGGGTGGTGCGAATGGCATTTGAGGATTATTTACCAAAAGAAATTGCCTGGCGGCAAAAAGAGCAATTTTCCGACGGAGTTGGGTACAATTGGATTGATACACTGAAAGAATTGGTCAACGAAAAAGTTTCCGATAACCAATTGGTAAATGCCGAATCTCGTTTTCCGGTCAATCCTCCGATGAGTAAAGAGGAATATTTTTACCGAACTATTTTTGAAGAACATTTCCCATCCAATACAGCTGCGCTAACCGTTCCGTATGCGAAATCGGTGGCTTGTAGTACACCTCAGGCATTGCTTTGGGATGCCACTTTTCAGAACCTGAACGACCCTTCGGGACGTGCGGTGGCTAATGTGCATAAGAAATCTTACTAATTTGAAGATTTGAAAATAAGATAATTTGAAAATAAAAAGACCTTCAATATTTTAAAAACCTTGATGGTCTACTTTATATTTGCCTGATGAAACCCATCCTCCAAACTCCCCGATTGCTTTTACGTGAGTTAAATATCAAAGATGCTCAAAATTTCTACGAATTAAACCGAAATCCAAATGTGATAAAATTCACAGGTGATCTTCCTTTTGATTCGGTTTCAGCAGCAGAAAAATTTCTGAAAAATTACAAAGACTACGAAAAAAACGGTTTCGGTCGTTGGGCTGTAATCGAGAAAGAATCGGGAGAATTTTTAGGTTGGTGTGGATTGAAATTTGATGGAAAAGAAACGGATATCGGTTTTCGGTTTTTTGAAGAACATTGGAACAAAGGATTTGCAACAGAAAGCGCAAAAGCTTGTTTGGAATATGGTTTTGAAGAATTAGGTTTAGCCGAAATCATTGGACGAGCAATGAAAGAAAATCTGGGTTCGGTGAAGGTTTTAGAAAAAATCGGATTGAAATTCATCAAAGAAATGGAATTTGAATTGCATCCCGGCGTTTTGTATCGAATCCAAAAAGATGAATTTATTTCATAGTAAATGTTTATTTGGGAATTGATTCTTATAATTCTCATTTCCCTTTCTGCCCGATTAATGTTTGTATTTTTGAGCAAAATTTCTAAAAGTGCATTCCCAAATTAAATATTCCATCCTCGATTTAGCTTCTGTAATAGAAGGCGATAATTATACCCAAACTTTTGAAAAAAGTGCAAAAACGGCACAGTTTGCAGAAGAATTGGGGTATGAACGCTATTGGTTTTCGGAACATCACAATATGCCGAGCGTCATCAGCGCTTCGACTTCTTTGCTCATCGGTTACACGGCAAAATCCACCAAAAAAATCCGTGTGGGTTCCGGCGGAATTATGCTGCCCAATCACACGACACTTTCCATTGCGGAGCAATTTGGAACACTGGATGCTATGTTTCCAGATCGGATTGACCTCGGATTGGGACGTGCACCGGGGACAGATCCGCTGACGGCAAGTGTTTTACGTCGAGGCGATGAAAATTTCAATTATAATTTCGAATACCATATCCAGGAATTATTTCGTTATTTCAGTTTGGAAAATACCGACTCAAAGGTTCGTGCTTTTCCGGGTGAAGGAGCAAACATTCCGCTTTACATTCTCGGTTCCAGCACCGACAGTGCTTTTCTCGCTGCCAAATTGGGATTGCCTTATGCCTTTGCCGGACATTTTGCGCCGGGACAATTTCAGCAGGCATTTGAAATTTACCAAAGTAAATTCACACCAAGTCAATATTTAGACAAACCTTATTCGATGCTTTGTTTGAGCATTTTTGCAGCCGAAACGGAAGACGAAGCAGTTTACCATTCGCTGCCGCAATTTCAGGCAATTGTGAACTTACTTACCGACAACCGACAACCGCTGACTTCGCCCGAAAATACCCAACTGGAAAATCTGAGTCCGGAATTGCAGGCAGGTGTTCATCGGATGACCGCTTTGAGTATGATTGGCGACAAAGAAATTTTAAAAGAAAAAATCGGAACTATAGTAACCGATTTGAATCTGAATGAAATCATGGTTTATACCAATATGTTTGATTTCGAAGCGAAATTGAATTCCTTGAAAATCACGAGTGAAGTTTTTGAAGAGATAAACTTTCAAAATTATAATTCATAATAAATGCTTTTTTTCTAAAAAATTGACAAAAAGACAATTAATATTTATTTGAGCATAACCTATTTAACAAAAATGTCATTTGCGGAAGCATACGTTTTGCCATCGGTTAGATTTTCAGCAACCCCATTCTTCCAGAGTGTAGCAGTTTCACCGTCATGCCCAACCACATACACATCATTTCCGTTTACAAATAGCGACCGAGCAAATGCTAATTTTTTGCCATCTGTTAAATTTTGAGGTGTGCCATTCTTCCAAACCTTTGCTACTGTACGTTCTCTACGTTCTTGCCCTGCTACATATACATTGTTATCGTCATCAATAAATATTGAAGATATATTAGACGGAAAACTTGTCAAATTTTGGGATACACCATTTTTCCATAATGCGCCCACTGAATTCTGTTTATTATTATCGAAACCGACTACATATACATCGTTATTTCGTACAATTATATCATTGGCACGAGCACCATTGGTTGTTAAATTTTGCAGCACTCCATTTTTCCAGACTTTCGCTGTGACAGTTTTACTCGTAGTATGCTCATGACCTGTGACGTAAATATTTTTATCATAATCAACATACACCGACCAAACGTAGGACTCCGTATTTGCTAAGCTTTTAATTGATCCGTTTTTCCAAAGCATTGCGTTTGACTTTCCATTTTTATAACCGTTAATGGTTACATATAATTCGTCATTTGACACAAATAAATCGGTAGCATGAGCAGAAAATGTACCATCAGTTAATTCTTGCGCTATACCGTTTTTCCAAACTTTCGCAATTGAAATCCCATTTGAATTAGATTCCTGCCCTGCCACATATATATCTTCTCCTACTACAAAAACAGAACTAGCACCTGCGTTTGTTTCGCCACTTGTTAGGTTTTGAACAACGCCATCAATCCATATTTTGGCGACCATATTTTTTGTAATCTGATCCTCTTCCTGTCCAACGATATACACTTTTGGTTTTTTATTAGTTGAAACTGTCTGTTTTTTTTCATCGGTGATGATGGTAGCGTTTTCTTTTTCTTCTTCAGGATCATCAGACATAGTCATCACAATATTTTCTATTACATTTACAAGTTGATTGGAAGACTTCATTTTTTTATGATCTTCTTTTCTAAATAAAATGATGAGCGCACCAAAATTTTTGTCAGTTTTAAAAATTCCTTCCAGATAATCTGTTTGTCCGTTGTATTTTTTTAATGTAAAATTATATTCTCCGTTAACTGTGGAAAGATCAGCATCTGTAGGGCAAATATGATTGAACGTAATGTTTTTTCCATCATTTGTAACTTTAAATGGTAATCGGGAAAAATTTTCAAGGTTTTTCGGAGAAAATTTTGAAATAAAAAACCGAAGCTCATTCTGTAACTTTTTCTCATCAATTTCAATTTCAAAATCACCTGTCAATACATCAACGCCGTCATAAGTTGAAATTTGACCTTTCCAGACCGATTCGAATTCATTCGGAATCTGAGCCTTCAGCATGGGTGAAAAAATGAAAATTAAAAGAATAAAAAATTTATACATAGTGGATAATTAAATTACAAATAATTCATATATAATTAATTTACAGCAACTTAAAAATAATCTATCCTTTAAGCTGAATTGAAATTAATAGATATATAGAAGAGTCAAATGATGCCAAATTTATCAATTAAAAATCAGAAGCACAAAATGTTTACGTAAGGATAACACCTTATCACCAAAAGAAACAACTCATTGTTAAATGTACCCACTAATTCTTGTAGAGGGATTAGTTTCAGGTTCAGAATTCCCGGTTGGAACGACCACTGTTACCTACCAAACTTATCTATGAAGAAGATATCTTAGATACTTATTCATTTAAAATCAAACAATGGGTGTTAAAGACTTGAATGACTCATAATTAAGCACCTTACACAAGTCCGGTGAAAGACGGTCTGAATATTTCTTATGCAAAAGAAATTTCAAAAGTTTACCTCTTTGATTTATCAGGAAAACAAGTTTATACGCAGAATCTAAACAACAAAAATGTATAAATCAATTTATCTCAGCTTCCTTAGGGATTTTATGTAGTAAAAGCCGAAGTAAGCGGAGAAATCAAAACTTTTAAAATAGTAAAGAAGTAAAATTCTCATAGTGTTAATTTTTAGTAAACAGTCAGCCCGGGAATTCCGGGCTGTTTTTTTAAAACTTTACCAAAAAATTTGTCAGACTTTGGTTTTCATCTAAACCTATTTTTTTTCTCAATCGGGAACGGGCAACCACGATGCTGTGCGGGCTTTGCTGTGTGATAGCTGAAATTTCTTTGGAGGAAAAGTTCAGTCGTAAAAAGGCACAAAGACGAAGTTCATTTTTAGTCAGATTTGGATATTTTTCCAATAATCTTTTATAGAAATCGCCGTCAGTTTCCATAAAGAGTTTTTCAAATTCGTTTTTATTGAACGCCTGGGTTCCTTTTTTCAGATCAGAAATGATTTGAGAGAGTACTTTGCTGTTGACATTATCCGAACTTGATTTTAATTCGCGAAGCTCTTTATGCGTGGTTTCCAGAATTTCAGAAGTTTGAAGCATCTGAATAGCAT
>CALLXZ010000409.1 GCA_937875605.1 uncultured Moheibacter sp. | reverse complement strand
ACAGAGGGTTATACGCTTTTTGGAGCTGGATTGAAATCGGAATTCAAATGGAATTTCTTCCGCCCTAATTTGATTTTAACGGTTCAGAATCTGACCAATGAAAAATATTTAAACCACATGAGTTTTTATCGTGCTCTTGAAATTCCGGAAATGGGAAGAAATATTCAGTTAATCATTCAAATTCCATTTAGCAAATGAAAGAATTGAAAAAATACAGCATTTCTTTTTCTTTAATCGGCATTTTTCTTTTGCCGGCAATGCTGAATATTTTTCATTTTGTATGGATAGATCATCATGAAGATTTACATCAAATTCATCATTCAGATCATTTAATACTTCATTCTCAAAATCCAAAAGACCATAATTGTGAACAATTTTTCTTTAAAATTCCGGCTTCAGAATCTTTGGATTTAAGTTATGAATTCATTGAAAAATTATCGGAATTCCGGTATAAAAATTCAATTGAAATTGATTCTTTTATTTATGATAATGATAAACGAAATTTTCGATTATTGAGGGGTCCGCCTTTTCAAGTTTAAATTTAACTAACCAACTTATTTAATAATTAAACGAATAAAAATTATATAATAATGAAAAAACAAATTTTAATATACGCATCTATTTTAGCGGGAACTTTTGGAATTCAGTCTTGTTCAAGTGATGATGATGCAAGCGTCGATACTCAAAAACCGGTCATTGTTTTAAATGAACCGACCAATGAACAAGTGTTCCATGCAGGAGAAGAAATCCATGTAGATGCGGATTTTTCAGACAATGTGGGACTTGCTTCGTATAAAATCGAAATTCACAGTGCAGGCGACGGACACACTCATGATAAAAATGCGAATGCGGAAGGCGAATGGTTTTACACCGACACCAATTCGATTGAAGGAAATCCAAAAAATTATACCGCACACAAAAACATTTTAGTGCCGCATACCGTAAATGGTGCTGAAATTGCAGAAGGGCATTATCATTTAGGAATTTTCTCGGTTGACACTTCCGGAAATGAGCAACAATTGTTTATCGAAATTGAAATTCATCACGAACATTAAAAGCTTGAATTGATTTAAAATCAAGGTTTAAGAACATGCTTTAGAAAGAGATTTTCCATCGGAAAGTCTCTTTCTTTTATTTAATTTGGAGATATAAATCGGGAATCCTAAATTAGCAAACCTTAAACTTTATTTAAAATAGAAAATGATAGCAATAGCAGACAGCGGCTCTACTAAAACCGATTGGGTAATACTGAACGATGATTTGAGTGAAAACTTCAGAACCAATACCATCGGTTTTAATCCGTATCACATTGATGCAAAGTCGATAGCGTCTGAAATGATGAAAAACGAGGAATTAAAAGTGATTTCCGACAAAATCAGTCATGTGTTTTTTTACGGAGCGGGATGTTCTGCCGATTTTTTGAAAGACACCGTTAAAGACGGATTTCGAAATTTCTTTCGAAATGCTGAATTATTGGTAGATCATGATTTACTAGCTGCCTGTTATGCGGTTTATCGAGGTAATCCCGCGATTGTCTGTATTTTAGGTACCGGTTCAAATGCTTGTTATTTTGATGGTCAGCAATTGAAAGAAGCGACTCCTTCCCTCGCCTATATTTTAGGAGACGAAGGAAGCGGAAATCACATGGGAAAAAAATTACTTCATGCTTATTTTTCAAAGAAAATGCCGAAATATTTGTCCGAAAAATTTCATGAAACCTATCATTTGACGGTCAGTGTGATGAACATAAATGTGTATCAAAAACCGCTTGCCAATGCTTATTTGGCTTCTTTCAGCAAATTTGTCCACGAACATAAAGACGAGCCATTTATCCAGAATTTGATTTATACTTCTATGAGTGATTTCTTTGAAAATCAGGTTTTACCTAATCCGGAAGCGAGGTTTTCGGAGATCAACTTCATAGGTTCCGTAGCGCATTATTACGAAGATATCATTCGTGCAGTTGCAGCAAATTACCATCTGGAAGTCGGACATATCGTGCGAAAACCAATTGACAATTTGGTGGATTATCATAAAAAATATATTCTAAATTCATGAATCAACCGGAAATCGTGGTGATTTCATACAATACGCCACACCGAAAAACGCAAGATGTTTTATTTCAATTAAAAGCAAAAGGATATCAAAATGTAACGGTTTTGGCTTTGCCTTTTGTTTTTCGTGAAAATCCTTTCAAACCGATTTTTGCGCATCGACCATCCACTGCTGTAGATGTGATGCCGGAAGTTTTATGCGAACGTTTTTTGTACCGCTTCCAAGAAATCAAGGCGGACGGAATCAATTCGTATTTGAACCGAAATAAAACGGATTATATTTTAATTACAGGTGCTGGATTATTGCCTGACGAATTGGTAGAAAATCACAAACTGATCAATTCTCATCCCGGATGGTTGCCGAAAGTTCGTGGATTGGATTCATTGAAATGGGCGATTCATAAAAAATTGCCTTTGGGTGTGACTTGTCATTTCGTGGATTCGGAGGCTGATGCGGGATTTTTGATCGAACAACGTGAAGTTCCCGTTTATGCAAATGATACTTTTCATTCGGTTGCTTATCGTCAATATGAAATCGAAATTGATATGCTGGTGAATTCAATTCAGGTTATTCCAACCCGAACGGACTTTCCTTCGCTAAGTACTAACGAATTTGAAGCAACACGCCGAATGCCAAAAACAATTGAAGAAAATCTGATGCAGGAATTTGAAGATTACAAGAATGGATTAACTTCCTAATTATCTCGTTTCCAAAATTTCACGAACCACCATTCGTTGGTTTTCGATCAAATTCCCTTTGAAGGTAACGGTTTCTCCTGCTTCAAATTTTCGATACTGAGCAGCATTATCACCTAGATTTGGAATACTAATCACAGCCGTATATTCCACTCCTTTATTGTTATGCAAAACGATAGTTTGTCCATCTTTTTCTTGTTTTACGCTGGAAATGGTTCCGGTAATGGATGTAATTCCTTCTTCCCAAACTTCGTTTTCTGAAGTGGTGGTTTCGGTTACTTCTGTTGTTTTTTTATTGGCTTCGCAGGAAATTAAAAAAATGATTGCACTTGCCAAAATAGTTATAAATAAAGGGAATTTCATAGTTTTTAATTTTATCATTAAACGAATTTAAAGTTTTTTCTTCAAAAATTTCACCAAAACTGTAACAACTAAGAATTACCTTTCGTCTTTAGTATAGAAAATGATTTACAGATATTGAAAATAGTTCAATTAAATAGCGAGAATCAACTCCTGAAACAATGTCAAAAGGGCGACCGACAAGCGCAAATGACACTGTACAAGAAATATGTGCGTGCTATGTATCAAGTGAGCCGTAATATCATAAAAGAGGAGATGAGAGCGGAAGAAGCGATGCAAGATGCTTTTTTAGCTGCTTTTGAAAGATTGGACGAGTTCAAGGGAGAAGTAACATTTGGTGCCTGGTTGAAAAAAATTGTCATTAATAAATCATTGGATTATCTGAAAAAAGATAAAATGTATGA
>CALLXZ010000408.1 GCA_937875605.1 uncultured Moheibacter sp. | reverse complement strand
CCGAAAAAGAATTGGTTTGGGATGCCATGCGTTATGCGGAAAAGAAAGGTGTTTTGTTGATCAAAGCTGCCGGAAATGATAATGATAACATTGATGAAATCATCCATTATCCAACCAATTTCGATGAAAAAGGAAATTCGGTTATTCAATCGCTTATAACTGTAGGTGCTTCGACGGAAGATCCATTGGTTTTAAAAGCTAGTTTCTCGAATTTTGGTAAAAAGTCGGTCGATGTGTTTGCGCCTGGCGCAAATATCATGTCCACCGTTCCACATGATAAATACAAAGCAGAAGACGGAACCAGTATGGCTTCTCCTGTTACAGCAGGTGTTGCGGCATTGGTTTGGTCCCATTATCCAAATTTGACCGCATTGGAAGTAAAAGAAATCATCATGAACTCAGTCAACAAAGATTCACAATTAACGGATATTTCTGTGACCGGAGGTGTGGTAGATGCTTATAAAGCTGTTCAGTTAGCGGAGCAGATGTATTCTAAGAAGAAGTAAAGATTGATATATTATGGAATCTGGATTACAGATGCCATTTAAGTTGATTACATAAAAATCCCGTTTGAGTTTTCAAGTGGGATTTTAATTTTCAAATTGATTAAATACCCCACCCCTCTCTGTCTAGACTTCGATACTGAATAGCTTCGGAAATATGTGAACTGTGCAAACTTTCGCTTCCTTCCAGATCCGCAATCGTGCGAGAAACACGTAAAATCCGGTCATAAGCCCTTGCCGAAAGATTTAATTTTTCCATTGCCATTTTTATAAGATTTTTTCCGATTTCATCCAATTGACAAAATTCATCGAGTTGTTTGGCTCCTATTTGTGCATTGTAGTGGATTTTCGGTAAATCTTTATAACGTTCTGTTTGCAGATTTCTCGCTTTTTCCACTCTTTTGCGGATTTCGATGCTTTTTTCTCCGTTTCGTTCCGCCGACAAAGCATCAAAAGGTACCGGATTTACTTCTATATGTAAATCAATCCGATCAATCAGCGGTCCGGAAATTTTGTTCATATAACGTTGCATTTCCTGTAAACTCGAAGTATTGTTCGGATCATCCGGAAAATAGCCGCTCGGGCTGGGATTCATGGATGCCACTAACATAAAACTGGAAGGATAAGTAATCGTAAACTTCGCACGCGAAATGGTAATTTCCCGATCTTCAAGCGGCTGACGCATCACCTCCAAAACCGTTCGTTTGAATTCGGGAAGCTCATCTAAAAACAAAACACCGTTGTGCGCTAAAGAAATTTCGCCTGGCTGCGGATAAGAACCACCGCCCACTAAACCTGCGTCAGATACCGTATGATGTGGCGAACAATAAGGACGAACCGTCATTAAGGATGTTTTATCTCCCAATTTTCCAGCGACCGAATGGATTTTTGTTGTTTCGAGTGCTTCGCTTAAACTGAGCGGAGGCAGAATAGAAGGTATTCGTTTGGCTAACATCGTCTTACCGCTTCCGGGCGGACCGATTAGGATAATATTATGTCCACCGGCTGCAGCAATTTCCAACGCACGCTTTACATTTTCCTGCCCTTTTACATCGGCAAAATCAAATGGAAAAGAATTCAATTGTTCATAAAAATCCTTTTGAATGTCAATTTTGGTGGGTTCAATCAAATTTTTATCATTGAAAAAACCAATAACTTCCGAAATGTTTTCTACACCTATTACATCCAAATCGCTTACAATAGCGGCTTCTTTGGCATTTTGTTTAGGAAGAATAAAGCCTTTGAAACCTTCATCCCGGGCTTGCGCCGCAATGGGAAGCACGCCTTTTATCGGACGAATTTCTCCGTCGAGTGAAAGTTCACCCATAATCAAATAATCAGAAATTCCTTCTGATTTAATCTGTTCGGAAGCCGCTAAAATACCCATGGCAATGGTTAAATCATAGGCTGAACCTTCTTTATGCAAATCGGCAGGTGCCATATTGATCGTGATTTTCTTACCCGGTATTTTATAGCCGGTATTCAAAAGTGCGGTGCTGATACGGAAATTACTTTCCTTAATCGCATTATCAGGCAAACCGACCAAATGATAACCGACTCCAATGTCCACATTTACTTCTATGGTGATGGTTCTGGCACTGACGCCATAAATGGCACTGCCAAATACTTTTACTAACATTTAAGTTGATTTTAGACTTAAAAGTTAGGAATAATTTTTAAATCTGTGTAATGTTTGTGTTAACTACAATAACAATGAATTCATAAATCATTGATTATCAAAGTATGTCAATATCATGTCAATACTATCATTGACTTTATATTCAATTATTCCTATCATATTTGTACTACAAAATCATTAAACACAACATTTATGAAATCTATTTTATTTAGTTCCGTCATTTTATTATTATACTCAAACCTGCTATTCGCACAATGTCCAAATGGAGATGTTGAGTTAATGAATCAGCAAGCTATAGACGATTTTATCATTGACTACCCAAATTGTACTGAAATAGTAGGAAATTTGAGAGTTGGTAACTTTAACACCCCGACCGACATCACCAATCTAAATGGTTTATCGAATATTACTTCTGTTAGTTCTCTTTTGCAAATAGCAAACATACAATCAGAAAATTTAGAAGGTCTTACCGGTTTAGAAGAGGTTGGATGGTTATTCTCCATTACTAAAAATCCTAATCTCATTAATTTACAAGGATTGGATAACCTTTCCTATTTGGGTAATTTAGATGTAATTGAAAATAATGCATTAGTCGATTTTACCGGAATGGAAAGTTTGACAAAAATAGGAAGAACTTTCACCATCCAAAATAATGATAATTTGAAAAATCTTAAAGGTCTTAATGGACTGGTTTCTATAGCTGAAACAAATAATTTAGGTGATGGTGAGTTCTATGTTTACAAAAACAGTGGTCTGAATGATTTTGAAGGATTAACATCTTTAACGTTGATTAATGGTTCAGTTTTAATAAGAGATAACAGCTCTTTGAGCTCAATGAATGGGTTAAATAATCTCTCGACCATTAACAGTTATTTATGGATACAAGAATGTCATGAATTGACTTCTTTAGAAGCATTGAGTAGCTTGAATAAATTAGCCAATGGAAGACTTCAAATTAATGATAACGACAACATTACATCTCTAAACGGCCTTCATAATATTACCGAAACTACATTTGTATCAA
>CALLXZ010000407.1 GCA_937875605.1 uncultured Moheibacter sp. | reverse complement strand
AAGCGCCTTTTTCATGCGAAGTAGAAAATTTCAAAGAAACCTTGTTGAAATTCTCCGGATTCTCCGGGCCTTTTTTCAAAACAAAAAAACGAGTTGAATTTTTATAAATGTTCTGAATGTCACTTCGGACTATTTTCAAACCGTATAATTCGGCTGACATTTGCGAAGCGATGGCGGCTACATTTCGGAGTTTATTTTCCACAATTCGTCGAGCGGTCGAAGCGGTGTCTGTCGACTCTGTTATTTTGAAATTTGAGTTTTGTTCCAAGAATCGGTTGCACTGTAGCAAAGCCATAGGATGGGATCGGATTTCCGTGATTTCATTCCAATTGGAATCAGGAAGTACCATAAGTTGATGATGAATTGGTAAATAAATTTCGCCGACGATTTTCAAATTATAGTTTGTAATTAGTCCATAATTAGGTAAAAGTGTTCCAGCAATTGAATTTTCGATTGCCATGATGCCGAATTCACATTCTCCGTTTTCCACAGATTTCGCCACTTTTGAAAAACTATCCAATTCATTTAGTTCCAAATGTTCGGATTTGAAAAATTCGGCCGCCGCCTGATGATGATAAGATCCTAAAATTCCCTGAATAGCTATTCTCATCTTATTTAGTTTTTTGGTATAAAAAAATCCCACCTTTTGGCGGGATCTGTGATGTTTTATTTATGTTTTGATTTATTTTACCACATAGATTACCCGCTTCTGAACTTGAGTCCAAAAGAAATAGTAAAATGATGTGTTAAATAAATGATTCATTTCTTGCTAAATGTTTTACAAAAATAGAATTATTTTAAAAAGATTGAAATTTTTAATGAAAAATTTGAAAAATAAAAAACCGACTGGTAAGAATCGGTTTTGGGAAATTA
This sequence comes from uncultured Moheibacter sp., assembly GCA_937875605.1. GTDB lineage: Bacteria > Bacteroidota > Bacteroidia > Flavobacteriales > Weeksellaceae > Moheibacter. The sequence continues at coordinate 5,287 of CALLXZ010000407.1, read as the reverse complement.
TAATAAAATTAATTTATTCGAATTTAAGAGAGAAAAAGACACCTCTTGTAGAAAGGGATCGTAAGGAACCTGCCCATTGTGGGTTGGTATCCGGATTATCCTGAACTAACTCATTGTTAAACATGAAGATTCCTTTTAAGGAAGGTGTAAGTTTAAATTTACTGAAAGAAAGTTCCACACCCATTTCTACTTGCCAGTTAAAATTATGGGTTTTCATACGGAACATGTTGTCCTGATTATCCTCTTCTTTTTTCTCATTGGATTGAAGATTAACCATATAACCTAAGCCTCCTTGGATATAAGGACGAGTGTTGACCCATCTGTCGCCATGAATTTTTAATAACAAAGGAATGTCAATGTAAGTAGATTTTACTTCTCTGACACTGTCTGTTTCGTTGGAAATATTTCCAAAATAGAGATTACGTTCTGCGAAATGAACGCCTGGTTCTAATTTTAAATCAAGGTTTTCATGTAATTTCATTTTAGTCATCAAACCAACGGAAAATCCCATCTTGTTTTCTTGACGTAAATAAACCATGCCTTGTTGATTGTATCCATTATCATTTGGAACAACTTTAAAAGACATCAAATTTGTTCCTAAAAAATAACCTAAACTGAATTGTTTCTCATCGAAATCCTCTCTGTGCCAGGTTTTTTCTGAATTTGGACGGAATTGTCCGAAAGCGGAAATAGTCAGTGCCAATAATAAAAATGCAAGAAAATTTTTCATAGTCCTTTCCTTAACGAAAATTTGTGTGTTTTATTTTAAGCTTTCATAAATGCTAGCGATTCCAAAAGTAAGTTTTTTATCGAAAGGTTCTACAAAATTTGAATTTTTTAAAATTTTCTTCATATCTTCTCCATGTGGAAATGCCTTCACAGAATCGGGAAGATAGGTGTAAGCGCTCTGGTCCTTGGATATTTTTTTACCGATACGGGGCAAAATGTAACGTGAATAAAATGTATAAAGTTGTTTCATAGGAACGGCTTCAGGTTGGGAAAACTCCAAAATAAGGAATTTTCCTCCCGGTTTCAAAACACGGTAGATATCGTCCAACCCCTTCTTTAAATTTTCAAAATTCCGTACACCAAATGCAACCGTAATCACATCAAATGAATTGTCTTCAAATGGCATGTTTTCAGCATCGCCTTGGATCATTTCGATTCGGTTTTCCAAACTTTCATCTTTCACTTTTTTTCTTCCTACCTCCAGCATTCCGGCAGAAAGATCAAATCCGGTGATTTTAGCATTGGTCGCTTTTGCCATAGCAATGGCAAGGTCTCCGGTTCCGGTGGCGATATCCAAAATGGTTTCAGGACGTGCATTTTGAACGGATTTCACTACTTTTTTTCGCCAGCTTTGGTCAATTCCCATGGATAAGATACGGTTCAGAAGATCGTATTTACCGGAAATATTGTCAAACATCTGCTCGACTTGCTGTTTTTTGGTTAAATCAGAATCGGAATATGGTTTTACTGTACTCATAAGTGCACAAAGGTAAAACTTAGAAATTAGAAATTAGAAGTTAGGAGTTAGAAATAATTAAAACATTGACTTTTAAACGAAATGATTATTTTGTAGAAATAAAAACTTCCATCTTTTAGCTTCCAACATCCATCAGTAATTACTCGTAATTCTCAAAATAAAATTGTTTGAAATCATCTTTGGAAAAGATTTTAGATAAATCCGTCGGAACACCTTTTTTCAAAAAGAATTTTGGGTATTTCTGATCCAAATTATAATAAAAATCCTGAATGTAAATTCCATTGTATCGTTTTATATTTCCATGAAAAACTTTTTCATCAATGGTCAATGTCTGCGAAGTGAAAAGCGAATCACGGTTTCTTCCGGCGCCATAAGGTCGCACAAAAACAAAATATTCAGCTCGGGTCGGGTTGATTACCGCATTAAAACGAGTTACATTAATGACCGTATCGGTTTGTTTTCCTTTATAGTTAAAACTTAAGGAATGTTTTCCTCCGTCCATTTCTATAGGAGTGGTTTGTTGTGGAGCAACAGTGTACGTTTTTTCGTTAATTTTAATTTTCAACGCTTCATCTGTTGGATTGGTAATTAGATAACTGTCTTTTTTCTCCAAAAACAATTCATAAATCCCATAAAAAGCAAGTATAAGTCCTACAGTAATTACTAATCCAATAAGTGCCGGGTTCTTTTTCATCTGACAAATTTACCCAAACCCAACTGAATTTAATTCAAATTCAAGTAAAGTTTTTCTACTTTCCGAAATAATTGTACATTTGCAGCCGCATACATAATAATCATTTAAAACAATATTGGAATGTATTTGACAACAGAAAAAAAACAAGAAATTTTTGCAAAACACGGAAAATCCGGACAGGATACCGGTTCTGCTGAAGGCCAGGTTGCCTTATTTACGTACAGAATTAACCATTTGACGGAACATTTGAAACGAAATCGTAAAGATTTTGCTACAGAAAAAGCGTTGGTGGCTTTGGTAGGTAAAAGAAAAAGTTTGCTGGATTATTTGAAAAACAAAGATATCGAAAGATACCGTGCGATCATCGCCGAGTTAGGTCTTCGTAAATAATTCATCCGACTACAAAATAAAAGGGCAATTGCAAGATTGCCTTTTTTTGTTTTTAAACGGTTTTAAATTCAACGTTTTATATTTTTAAATTAACTTGAAACATTAAACCGAAAATAGAAACAACAAAGTGTAAATTATAGAAAGACTATAAATACCGGTAAGACAAACGGTTTTACCAAGACGAATTAAATTAATTAGACGAATGATTCCACAAGCGATCAAAGAGACGATTACACTGGCAGACGGCCGTGAAATTACGATTGAAACCGGAAAATTGGCAAAACAGGCCGATGGTTCCGTAGTCGTACGTATGGGTGACACTATGTTACTTGCAACCGTAGTTGCAAACAAAGAAGCAAATCCGGGGGTGGATTTTCTGCCTTTGACAGTAGATTACAGAGAGAAATTTTATGCGGGAGGTAGAATTCCCGGAAACTTTTTCAGAAGAGAAGCAAGACCTTCTGACGAGGAAATTTTAACTATGCGTTTGGTGGATCGTGTATTGCGTCCGCTTTTCCCGGAAGATTTTCATGCAGAAGTTCAGGTGATGATTTCCCTTATTTCCTATGATAAAGACGTGATGCCTGAAGCATTGGCAGGATTAGCCGCTTCAGCAGCCATTGCGGTGACCGATATTCCATTTAACGGACCGATGTCCGAAGCACGTGTAGTACGTTTGGACGGGAAATTGATGATCAATCCAAGTTTGGAACAATTGAGAAAGTCCGATCTAGATATTATGGTAGGTGCTACCAAATCTTCGATTGTGATGGTGGAAGGTGAAATGAAAGAAATTTCCGAAGCAGAAATGTTGGAAGCAATATCGTTTGCGCACGAGGAGATTAAAAAGCAAATTGAAGCACAGGAAAGATTAGCTGAAAGAGTCGGTAAATCTTTACCTAAAAGAGAATATTCGCACGAAACCCACAACGATGAGATTCGTGAAAAAGTTTGGGCAGAGTGTTACAATAAAGTTTATGAAGTAGCCAAGTCGCCCTCTGCAAAAGAAGAAAGAGGTGAGAAGTTCAAAGCGGTTTTAGAAGAATTCCTTACACAATACTCGGAAGAAGAAAGAGTAGAAGTGGAACCTTTTGTAAAGGTTTATTACCATGATGTGGAAAAAGAAGCGATGCGTCAGATGATCCTAAATGAAAACATTCGTTTGGACGGACGTGACCCGAAAACCATTCGTCCTATTTGGAGTGAAGTGGATTATTTACCGGGAACTCACGGTTCCGCTGTTTTCACAAGAGGTGAAACCCAATCTTTGACTGCGCTTACTTTGGGGTCTTCCAAGGATGCCAATATGGTAGATAGTGTAGCTTCTCAGCATGATGAAAAATTCTTTTTACATTATAATTTTCCCCCTTTTTCAACCGGTGAAGCACGCCCGTTACGTGGAACTTCCCGTCGTGAAGTAGGACATGGAAATTTAGCGCAAAGAGCATTAACATATATTTTGCCGGATGATTATGGTTACACTGTACGTATCGTTTCCGATATTTTAGAATCCAACGGATCTTCTTCCATGGCGACGGTTTGTGCCGGAACTCTGGCTTTGATGGACGGTGGTGTACCGATTAAAAAACCAGTTTCAGGAATCGCAATGGGATTGATTACCGATCAGAAATCAGGAAAATTTACCGTTCTTTCTGATATCTTAGGAGACGAAGATCACTTAGGAGATATGGACTTCAAAGTAACCGGAACCAAAGACGGAATCACAGCTTGTCAGATGGATATCAAAATTCAAGGATTGACTATGGATATCATGGAACAAGCTTTGCAACAGGCAAGAGAAGGTCGTTTACACATTTTAGGAGAAATGATGAAAACGATTTCTGAACCAAGAGCACAATTGAAACCAAATGCTCCTAAATTAATCGTGATTGAAATTCCGAAAGAATTCATCGGTGCGGTAATCGGACCTGGTGGAAAAATCATTCAGGAATTACAGAAAGAAACCGGAACGGTTATCGCAATCGAAGAAACGGAAACATCAGGACGTGTGGAAATTGCAGGTGTGGATCAAGAAAAAATCGATGCGGCAATTGCAAGAATCAAACAAATTGCATTCGTTCCGGAGGTGGGTGGAACTTACGATGCCATTGTAAAATCCATCAAGCCATTTGGGGCTTTTGTGGAAATTTCCAAAGGTGTGGAAGGTTTGGTTCATATTTCCGAAATTGAACACAAACGTTTGAATACGGTAGAAGAAGCTTTGAATTTGAATGACAAAGTAAAAGTGAAATTCTTGGGTTATGATGACAAAAAGAAAATGAAACTTTCCATCAAAGCATTATTGCCAAAACCGGAAAAAGCAGAAAAACCTGCAGATAAGAACAATTCGGCTGAATAATTTCAGTTTTGTTATACTAGAAAAACGCTTCCTTTTGGAGGCGTTTTTTTATACTATACTAAAAATTCATCTAAAAAATTGAATTTTTTATCCCAATAAATTGAATAGCATCATATAAATTTAATTCAATTTCACAGTTGATTGATGGATAGAGTCCCAGATGATGAAAGTGAAGTTCACTTATTGAATGTTCTTTGATTGAGATTTTATCAGGTGAAGTAGCATGTAATTCTTTCAATTCTTGAATGAGAGAAGAGAATTTCAAATAAACTATTTTACACAATTCAAATATCTCTTTTTCATCTTTCATCACTTCACCAATTCAATACTCTCCAAATCACTGAAATCTTCTTCGATA
>CALLXZ010000406.1 GCA_937875605.1 uncultured Moheibacter sp. | reverse complement strand
GCGAGATTATTGGGACAAGCTTCTCTTGAGACCGTAATATTCAAAATCACATCTGCATGTTTGGCTAAATCAGAATCTAAATTTCCCGTCATGGCAACAAGTGAAGAAGCATTCTTTTTTAAAATAGGTGCTAAATCTTTTATTTCCTGACTATTCCCGCTTTTCGAAACGCAAATCACCACATCATCTTTATCCAACAATCCTAAATCTCCATGAATAGCCTCAGCCGCATGAAGAAATTGACTTTTAGTTCCGGTAGAATTAAAAGTTGCCACCATTTTATTAGCTATATGTGCACTCTTCCCAATCCCAACTACTACAACTTTTCCTTTTACTTCTGCCAATAATTTAACGGCATGAATAAATTCATCTGATAAATTTTGAGCAATTTGAGAAAGTTCTGTAATTTCGTCTTGAAAAACAGCTTTTCCAATTTCTTGAATATCTTGATTTTTCAAATCTAAAAGATTTTGCCTGTAATATTTTATTTTGTATATTAGGTCTTTCGACCCAAACATGATTTTTCAGCTCTCAACGAATTGAAAGGTCAAATATAGGAATTTGAAAAGTAGAAAAAATTAAAAAATAGTCTTTTTGTTAAGATGAGTAGTCCAACAGAACTGTCTTCCTATTTAAAAAAATATTTTGGCTTTGGTCAATTTAAAGGGCAACAGGAAGAAATTATCAGATGTCTTCTGAACAAAGAAGATGTTTTTGTACTTATGCCAACCGGCGGAGGAAAATCACTCTGCTACCAATTACCTGCTTTGATTTCAGAGGGCGTTGCCATTATTGTTTCGCCTTTGATTGCGCTGATGAAAAACCAAGTAGACGCTGTCAGAGGAATTTCTTCTGATAACGATGTTGCTCATGTTTTAAATTCATCTCTGAATAAAACCCAAACTAAAAAAGTAATGGATGACATACGAAGCGGCACCACGAAAATGCTGTATGTCGCTCCCGAATCACTTACGAAAGACGAATACACCGATTTCTTTCGAACGGTTCCCATTTCCTTTTTTGCGATAGATGAAGCTCATTGTATTTCAGAATGGGGACATGATTTCCGTCCGGAATATCGAAATCTGAAACACATCATCAACAAAATCGGCGATGCACCGGTAATTGCTTTGACCGCAACCGCAACACCAAAAGTGCAGGAAGATATCCAGAAAACATTGGGAATGCAGAAAGCAAAAGTCTTCAAAGCATCCTTTAACCGTCCGAATTTGTTTTATGAAATCCGTCCGAAAATCAATCAGGATAAAGAAATCGTAAAATTCATCCATCAATATTCCGGAAAATCAGGTGTTATTTATTGCCTGAGCCGTAAAAAAGTGGAGGAATTTGCTCAAATTTTACAAGTAAACGGCATCAAAGCCATTCCTTACCATGCTGGGTTGGACACCAAAACCCGTTCGAAACATCAGGATATGTTCTTGATGGAAGAAGCCGATGTGGTAGTAGCAACCATTGCATTCGGAATGGGAATCGATAAACCGGATGTGCGTTTTGTGATTCATTACGATATGCCAAAAAGTTTGGAAAGCTATTACCAGGAAACGGGTCGTGCAGGTCGTGACGGAGGGGAAGGGTATTGTCTGGCTTTCTATGATTATAAGGATATAGAAAAATTAGAGAAATTCTTGGCCGGAAAACCGGTTGCGGAACGTGAAGTTGGACTTCAACTCTTAGGCGAAGTCGTTTCATATGCAGAAACGTCGATGTCGAGGCGAAAATTTCTCCTTCATTATTTCGGAGAGGAATTTGATGAAATAAACGGACTCGGCGCTAATATGGATGACAATATGCGCAATCCGAAAAAAATGGTTGAAGCACAGGACGATGCGCAATTGACACTTGAGATTGTTCAAAAAACAAAAGAAATATTGAAAATCAACGATTTGGTAAATGTGCTGACCGGAAAGGAAAGTTCCATCACCAAATCCTACAATTTAAAATCAGAATCCTTTTTTGGAAAAGGAAGCGATAAGGAAGATTATTATTGGAAAAGTATCGTACGACAGTTAATTGTCCGGGATTATTTGGAAAAAGAAATCGAATCCTATGGTATTTTAAAATTGACTTCAAAAGGAAAAGAATTCATCAAAAAACCTGAAGAATTTCTGATTGCGGAAGATGTAGATTTTAAGAAATTACTATCAGAGCCCTCACCCGAACCAATCCAACAAGCTCCTGCCGCTTTTGACGACACTTTACTGAAACATCTAAAAGATTTACGTAAAAAAATTGCGAAACAACATGGAATTCCACCTTTTGCTGTCTTTCAAGACCCAAGTCTGGATGATATGACTATGCAATATCCGACGACTATAAAAGCATTAACCAATGTCTTCGGTGTTGGCGAGGGAAAAGCCAATAAATTCGGGAAACCGTTTGTAGATTTCATCGCTAAATATGTAGAAGAAAATGACATCGTCCGTCCAGATGAGATGGTCATCAAATCCGTTGCCGATAAATCCAGTTATAAAGTGTATATTATCCAAAGTGTAGATAGAAAATTGGATTTGGAAAGTATGGCTTCAGCCAAAAGCCTGTCGATGGAAGAACTTCTTTCCGAAATGGAAAGCATCGTTTACCAAGGAACCAAATTGGATATTTCCTATTATATGGATGATATTCTCGATGAAGACCAACAAGAAGAAATCCATGAATTCCTGATGGAAGCCGAAAACGACTCCATGTCAACTTTACTCAAGGAATTCGGAGATGATTATGAAGAAGAAGAACTACGCCTGATGCGTATCAAATTCATCAATGATATAGCAAATTAAAAGCCACTTCTAACCTCCCCTAAATGGGGAGGGTTTTTTTAAACAACTAACGATATACAATTAATATGAACAACAAAGTTATGCTGATGATCCTGGATGGATGGGGGATCAATCCTGATCCGGAGATTTCAGCCATTACCGCTGCGAACACGCCTTTTATCGATTCTTGTTTTGAGAAATATCCTAACGCTACTTTAATTACGTATGGTTTAGATGTCGGACTTCCAGAAGGACAAATGGGAAATTCGGAAGTTGGACACATGAACCTGGGAGCCGGAAGAGTCGTTTACCAAAATCTGGTGCGTATAAATATGGCGGTTC
>CALLXZ010000405.1 GCA_937875605.1 uncultured Moheibacter sp. | reverse complement strand
CCAAAAATATATAATAAAAAAATCCGTCTGAAAAGGCGGATTTTTTTATATTTAAATAACTGAAAAATTAAAACAAGTTTCGATTAACCCAATTGCTCACTACTATTTTTCATTCTTTTTAAAACTTCTTCTTTTCCCAATAATTCCATAATCAACGGAACATCCGGTCCTTGCAAACTCCCGACCAACGATAATCTAACAGGCATCATCAGTTTTCCAAATCCGATTTCTTTTGTGCTTACGAAATTTTGAATGGTATCATGGATATTTGTAGAATTAAATTCTTCGATTGCATTCAGGTTATTTGAAAATTCTTCTATTAATTTTGAAGAATCGTCTTTCCAGGCTTTTCCAACAGCTTTTTCATCATAAGAATTTGGTGCTTTGAAGAAAAATTCACCTTGATTGAAAATATCTTGGATGAAATTGGCTCTTTCTTTCAGCAAACCAATTACTTGTAAATTAAATTTGTCTGAAGAATTAATTTCGTTTTGAATTAATACTTTATTGAATTCCGGAAGAATTTCTTCATTTGATTTTTCCTGAATATATTGATGGTTAAACCAGATTGTTTTCTCCGGATTGAATCGTGCGCCGGATTTACTGACTTTCTCTAAATTAAATAATTGAATTAATTCATTCATCGTAAAAATTTCCTGTTCCGTTCCCGGATTCCATCCCAAAAGCGCCAACATATTGACCATCGCTTCCGGTAAATAACCTTCTTCTCGGTATCCTTTTGAAATTCCTTCTTCCGTTTTCCATTCCAGCGGAAATACCGGAAATCCGTGTTTGTCACCGTCTCTTTTGCTCAATTTTCCTTTTCCTTCCGGTTTCAAAATCAAAGGCAAATGCGCAAATCGAGGAGCTGTCCAGCCAAAAGCTTTGTAGAGCAATTCATGTAAAGGCATGGAAGGAAGCCATTCTTCTCCACGGATTACGTGTGTAATTTCCATCAAATGATCATCCACGATATTTGCCAAATGGTAAGTCGGCATTCCGTCTGATTTGTATAAAACTTTATCGTCCAGCGTATTGGAGTCAATGGAAATTTTACCACGAATCAAATCGTCTAACAAAACCGTTTGGTTTTCAGGAATTTTAAAACGAATGACATACG
>CALLXZ010000404.1 GCA_937875605.1 uncultured Moheibacter sp. | reverse complement strand
ATCAATGGAATCCTGAATATCTTCGTAGGAAGTAAAAGTTTCGGATTGGACAGGGATGGAAAGTTGAGATTCGAGTAATTTTTTAAATTCTCGCTCTACGGTGTAGTGAATATTTCTTCTGTTTAATTCAGCAAAAAAGCCCACAAATGAACTCTTTTGTTCAGCAGAAACTTTCAAACCGTAGATTGCTACTTTCATTCAAGAATTTTAAATGTCCAAATATTTCATCAACATATCAAATCGGTCTTTCATTAAATCTTCTTTTTCATCATTGAAAAATTTAAAAAGCACCGTATAATTAAACCGTTCAAATGTTTCTCCAACCGAAACCAAACTCTCAGAAATCAATTTGATGGCAATCTGAATTTTGTCTTCCCGATAACCCGTTATAAAAAGTCCGATGATCCTTGCATTATTGCTTTCCGCAATTTTAGCAATTTCACTGATGGAAAACTGTTTCTGCGAAACTTCCACAATCATAATTGCTCCAGGTTCGGAAATAAACGGCATGGTGGAAAGGCCGGAAATCACATCGTCCATCATCAGTAAACCCGAATATTGGTGTTCGGCATTTAAAACCACTAAAATATTGGCATCGTGATTATGAAAATTCTGAACACCGTCCAGAAGCGAACCGTTTTCGGTAATGTAAAAAAACTCTCCAAACTCTCTTAATTCCGAAAGTCTTACCTCTTCATCGTATTCCTTCAGGGTTTCCCGTGAAATCATCCCGATAAATCCCAATCCTTCAAATACCGGAATATGTGTCAAACTGAATTCTTTCAATAGCTCCAAACCATGCCCCACTGTTTGGTTCAGTTTAGGCGGAATGAAGTCTTTGCTTATGTAGTCGGTTACCAACATCTTTTACAAATGTAGAAATTAGAAGTTAGAAATTAGAAATTAGAAGTTAGAAATTATGGTTTGAACCAAAATTCATTTATTTTCCAATAAGTTAGTATAGAGTCTTGATCAAAATGTAATTCTAAGTTCATCCCCCCATTTGGGTCAATATTGTATTCATTTTTCTCTTCAACTTCGTAAACGAAATAGAATTTTCCATAATGAGTAAGCGTATCAATTCGAATTGGAAAACCTAACAGCTTTTTAATTTCCTTAATGTCAATTTTATTTTGGTTATTCATTCTTGTATCCAAATGATTATAAACCAAATCAAATACCATTTTCTTTCGATAGTTTTCATTATAAATTCCCTGCTCATATGATTGCCATTTTTTAGAATTAAATTCCACCTTTTTATTTTCACTTTGACAAGAAATCAAAAGATAAATGGAAAAGCTAAATAAAATATTTCGGTAAGTTTTCATTATGTTATAGATAAAAACTCCCTCTCCAAAGGAGAGGATTATTTTTTCTTCAACAAAACCGTAAAATGTCGCAGAATTTCCGATTCCCAAACGATTTCCAGTCCGGAATTGATTTCATTTCTTCTGTCATAAATATTTTTCAAAGCAACGGCTACATAATCCAGATGTTTGTACGAATAAGTCCTTCTCGGGAGCGCCAATCGCAATAACTCCAACTTCGGAAATCTGTCCAATCGTGTTTCCGGATCACGGTCTGCTAGTAAAGTTCCGATTTCCACACCACGTACTCCGGCTTCTTTGTAAAGTTCGATTGCGAGGGTTTGTGCGGGATATTCTTCTCTCGGAACGTTGGGTAAGAAGTTTAAGGCATCGACAAAAACTGCGTGTCCGCCAATTGGTTTCTGAACCGGAATTCCAAATTCAATTAATTTATTGCCCAAATATTCCACTTGATCAATCCGAGCTTTCAGATACGGAAATTCGGTTGATTCCATCAGACCCTGTGCCAATGCGCCTAAATCACGACCTGCCAAACCACCGTATGTTATAAATCCTTCGTAGATAATTCCCATATTTCCACAAGCACGATAGAGCTTTTCATCACGCATTCCCAAAAGTCCGCCGATGTTTACGAGTCCGTCTTTTTTAGCAGACATCGTAAACCCATCACTATACGAAAACATTTCTTTAACGATTTCTTTGATGGTTTTATCCTTATATTCGGCTTCCCGTTCTTTGATGAAATAAGCATTTTCTGCGAAACGAGCTGCATCAAAAAACACCGGAATTCCGTATTGGTCAGACAACGCTTTTACCGCTTTTATGTTTTCCATCGAAACGGGTTGACCGCCAGACGAATTACAGGTAACCGTAATCATACAAAACGGTATGTTTTCCTTCGAATGTGATTTATAAATTTCTTCTAATTTTCCTAAATCTATATTTCCTTTGAATGGATGCAGATTATTGAT
>CALLXZ010000403.1 GCA_937875605.1 uncultured Moheibacter sp. | reverse complement strand
TTTCCGGTGCTACGTAGAGTAATTTAATTTTTCCCAATTGGCATTTTGCAAATACTACTGCAATTTCATCCTGATTCAATTGTGAAGTAATGGACGCTGCGCCAATTCCTATTCGGTTCAAAGCATTAACCTGATCCTGCATCAATGCAATTAATGGTGAAATGACCAAGGTAATTCCTTCCGACATGACAGCCGGAACCTGATAACACAAAGACTTTCCGCCACCCGTCGGTAAAATCGCCACCGTATCTTTTCCTTCTAAAACCGAATCAATGATTTCTTTTTGCGGATATTTAAAATCCGGATAGCCCCAATATTGTTTTAGTATTTCCTGTGAAGTTGGCACGGAATGGGTTTTTGGTAAAAATACAAAACGAATCCGAATTAAATTAAAATTATGTTTTTTGTATATTTAGTAATTGTTAGAAGTTTTAGATGAAAAATTATCAAATTGTATCCATAATTATTTTATGTTTTTTATTGTTACTCATTCTTCTGATTGGTTTTATTGATTTTGGTTTATTGCTCCCCACAGAGCACTATCGTTTTAAAATCAGGACTGTAATTGTGTTTTCAAGCTTGTTGCTTTCAATTGTGGGTATATTTACATTCAATGGAAATCTATTAAAAGTGTTTCATGTTTTATGGATGTTCCCAATCTTTTATCTTTTCCAATTGTTTCTTATAAACACATGGTCCTTCCGAAATTTGGATTATTTGTTTGCAAGACAAATGGATTTTAGAGTTGAACAACATTTTGATTATAAATGGATTTCTAATTATATAATTATCGAAAAATCCGATACAATCTTTTTTAATCAAAATTTAGGTTGGATTGATAAAATTGATGAAGAATTACTTACAAGAGATAATTTGAAAAGATTAGAAGTTAGAAAAAGTAGAATTCAGCATTATTATCATCTTAAACTAAAAAATGAATAATAGAAATGAGTAAAATATATTTTCACGAAAAACAACGATTTAACCAATGGTGGCTATGGCTGTTATTGTTAATTATTGGTTATTTTATATTTGAACCAATTTATTTTTCACTTTCGGAAGGTAAAACCTTGAGTGTGGATCAGTGGATTGGCTTTTTGATATTGACGTTGATAATTTTACTTTTTTTACTGGTGAAATTGGAGACAAAGATTCAAGATAATGGAATTTACGTGAGATTTTTCCCTTTTATTCCGAAATTCAAATTTTATCCGTGGGGAAATATTTCAATTGCAGTGGTCAGAAAATATTCGCCGCTTATGGAATATGGAGGTTGGGGAGTTCGCTGGGGAGGAAATGGAACGGCTTATAATGTGAAGGGAAATAAAGGTTTACAATTGAAATTTAAAAGTGGAAATGCTTTGCTTGTAGGAACTCAGAAACCGGATGAATTGCAAAAGGTTTTGGATGAATTAAAACCTTAAATTATTCAAATCCAACGATTTTCAACAGCCAACGAAATCAATTCGATGAGTGTCTTCGTTTCGGTTTTTCTGAAAATATTTTTCCGATGGGTAGATACGGTTTGTGGACTTATGTTGAGTTCGGAAGCAATCTCTTCTGAAGTTTTGCTTAGACTTAAGAGTTTGATAATCTCTAATTCCCGTTTTCCTAATTTTATGCCGGAGGATGATTTACTTAGGGGATGAACAAATTTCTTTTTGGAATGTAGCAAAGCCATGTTCACGGTTAGAAACAATTGTTCTTTATGAAAAGGTTTGATCAGAAAAGCAAATGGCTGAACGGCTTCCGCGCGGTTAATGGTTTTTTTATCGCTGTAGGCAGTCAGGAAAATAACCGGAACAGAAGGTTTTAAGCGGAGTTGAGGTATGAGTTTAATTCCATCCATCGTATGCCTCAGATTGATATCCGAAATGACCAAATCAAATTCAAATTCATGACTTAATTCGACTGCTTGTTCGGGTAAGGTAGCGATTTCAGCTGAAAATTCTGTTTGAGTTTCCAATTGCATTTTGAGGTTATTGGCAATGATGATGTCGTCTTCTATGATGAGGATTTTCTGTTTCATTTTTTAATTATAGGAATCGAAATTTCAATTAAACAATTCTCGGATTCGTGGATAATTAGTTGGCCTTTTAATTCTTTTACTAATGTGAAAATTAAATTCATGCCTTTGTTTGATTTCAAATCCATGTCGTTGAGGTTAAATCCTCGTCCGTTATCATGATAAATAAAAACAATATGGGTTTCGCTCAATTTTCCGGAAACACCTACCTTTTTATGGAGTTGATTTTCTGCAAAAGCATGTTTGATGGAATTGGTTACCAATTCATTAAAAATTAGCCCCAGATACGTAATTTGGTGAATCGGGAAATCGAAAACCGGTAAATTAAATTCAGTTTCTATTTTTTGTCCAGAAAAAAGAACAATGTCTTTTACCAATTCTTTGATGAATTTATGCGTATGAACTTTCTGTTTGTCTTCACGGTTTAGAAGGTCATGTACTTTTGAAACGGTGTAAACCCTTGATTGTAATAGTTTTAATTTATTTTGAATTTCCTGATCCTCTATGTCATAGGCTTGCAAATCTATCAAACTGGTGATCAGCTGAAGGTTATTTTTTACACGATGGTTTAACTCCTGCATAAGAAAAGAAATATTTTCTTTTTGTTTTTTGGAAGTATGTAGCGATTTATTTAGCGCAGAATTTGTTTCATTCAACTCTGCTGTTCTTTCTTCCACCATTTGAATCAGTTTTTGGTTGATTTTCTTTTGACGGAGATTTTTGTAATACAGAATCATCCCGATTAAAAAAAGAAAAGAAAGTCCCATCCCTAATTTGAACCAAGTGGTTTCGTACCATGGTGACAGAATGATGATGGTTAAATAATCTTCTTCTCCCCAAAGCAATTCGTTGTTGCTTCCTTTCACTTTGAAAATATAAGTTCCGGGATTGAGGTTGGTATAGGTCGTGGACCTTTCTTTGGTTTCAGGACGCCAATCGCTATCAAATCCCTCTAACATAAAGCGGTAGCGGTTCTTTTCAGAACGTAGAAAATTCAAACTCACAAAATCAAAACTGATGACATTTTCATTGTGCGAAAAATAAAGGGTGTCCGAATAAATCGTATTTTGAGGGATGGACTTTCCAAATAGTTTCACATCTTCGATAACGGTTTGCCCAATTTCATGGTTCATAAGAATTTTTTCAGGTTGTATGATGTTAAGCCCATTCATCCCTCCAAAATAGAAATTCCCAAATGAATCTTTGTAAGCCGCTTTTCCATTGAACTCATTGTTTTGGAGTCCGTCTTCTTCCGTATAGTTTTTAAATTCTTTGGTTTTTTGATTGAAAACGGAAATTCCATAGTTGGTAGAAACCCAAACTTTATCATCATTATCAACGAGAACACCGTAAATAAAGTCGTTGGGCAGTCCATTTTGTCGTTCCCATTTTGTGACGGAAAGCTGAGCCGGATCAATTTTATTTAGCCCTTTTGCAGTTCCCACCCATATATTTCCTTTCCGGTCTTCTGCGATGGAAAACACGCGTGGATTGGACAAATTTCCATAATATTGGATTTTTCCTCTGTTCAGATTGTAAAGCCCTTCATCACTTCCTATCCAAATCGTACCTGAATGATCAATGTAACTGATTCTGGAACGAACCAATTTTTTCCCGTCTATGAACAAAGGGTGTGTTTCACCAGTGCGGATGTTCATTTCAAATATACCGTTTGACCAAGTGTGAATCCATAGTTTTTCTTCAGAAACAAAAGTCAGCTGGATGACATCGGAGTCTTTAAAAGGAACCGGAATTTTTTCAAACTTGTCTTTTTTCTCATCAAATCGTAAAAGTCCACCCTCAAATCCACCTGCCCAAAGATTTCCTTTTTTATCCAAAGCAAGCGTGTATTCCAGATTATCGGTGCGGTAAAGTTTATAATTTTTGGTTTTGAAATTATAGTTAACAAATCCCATTTCGGTTGCCATCCATAAATTTTCTCCTTGCCTTAAAAAGTTGAAAATACTTATGAAATCTTTTTTGGGAGAATTCGGAACTTGAATTCGGTTTGGGGAGAATTTTTTTTGAAAAGGGTGATAATAAAAAAGACCTTTTGTTTCAGTTCCAAAAAATATTCCTCCCAAATTATCTCTTTTAGTAGTTAAAATAGTAGCTTCAATTTCCACATTGGTCAGATTGTCGATGAACTTTATTTCTTCGATATTTCTGAAGTTCTTCAAAAAATAATTTTTACTTAATCCTCCAATGAAACTTGTGTTTTCATCCCATCTGAATAAGCTTTTTACAAGGATATCGTTTATTTTAAAGAGTTTCTTTTGTGAAATATGGTATTCGAATAATCCTTTGTTTGTTCCTATGAGCACACGTTGTTGATTGGATTTTAAAATGGAATTAATTTGAATATTTTGAATGGGAGTAAAAGCTTCATCGAAGTATATTTTATGTTGATTTTCATCGAACCAATAAATCCCACTGCTATTGGTTCCTATCAAATACAATCCTTTTTTCAATTCGGTAATTGAAGTGACAAAGTCATTTTCAAGAATGTTAGGGATTTTTAATGTTTTGAAAACCAATGTTTTTCTATCAATCGTAAAACAATGTCCAACTGCTCCAACAATGATGTTTCTAGGACTTGCTGCAATGGTGTAACTGTACTTTAAATATTCATTTAGTTGATTGGCCTGTTGATTGAAGTTTAGAAATTTATTCTGTTTAGGAAGAAAAGCATTGATAGAATGTGTGTTCGTGGCCATCCACAAAGTATCATTTTCATAATAGAGCGAGCGTATATGATCATCTTTGAGATTGTGTTCATTTTTTTCTGCAAAATAAGTTTTCATTTGATAACCATTATATCGGTTCAAACCATTTTGCGTTCCTGCCCACAAAAAACCTTTTGAGTCAAAACTAATGGCTGAAATTCCCAATTGAGATAAACCTTCCTGTTGAGAAATTACTTTAACATGCAGGGTAGAGTGGGGTAAGTTCTGACTAAATGAGAAAATTCCAAAAAAAATAAAAATAGTTTTTCGTAAAAGAAATATCACCTCTCCAATATCACATTTTCCATTATAAAAACTAAATATAGCCCAATTCTTTTATCAGGAATGAGAAATTTGGGTTAAATCCTGAGAAAGTACCCATCGACTGTATTTTCTTTCAAAGAATTGTTAATCGAATAGGTACTTAAAGTTTTAGTAGATAAAGTTTATTGCAAAGTTAGGCTTGGAAATAACTTTTAAAATACCCTCTAAAGGGTATATTGGGAGATGAAAATTGAATTCAAAAATAACCCCACAAATCATTTCGATCTGTGAGGTCTGACAATGTTTAATCCATAAGTCACATTCGTCCCTGCTCTTCTTCCAACGATGTATTCTTTACTTTTTTCTCTTTATTTCCGCCGAATTTATAGGTTAGCTGCAAATAAAATCTTCGGGTTTCCCATTTGTTGACCCAGTGTGTGGTTACGTTATCAACGGTTGAATAAGCATTCCACATGCTTTTTTTCAGGATATTGGAGCAGCCGGCGGTAAATTGCAGTTTTTCATCCATAAAAGATTTTCGGACAGATGTGCTGAAATCGTAGATCATCGGGTTATATCCTGTCGGTGTCTGGCTTCTGCCATTAAAAAATCCGTTCAGGGTGAATACCCAGCTTTTTGGCAAAGTAAACCGGTGGTACATATTGATTTCGTAGCCATACCCCGTTCCGTCATAAGTATAATCCGGAATTTCAGATTTTTCTGATTCCAAATAGGCATCTAACCCAAACTGCATCGTCCACCACTTTCCTATTTCGTATGGAATGCCTGCTGAAAAACCGAAACGGGAACCGCTTGAAGCATTGCTTTCGTAAATGATATTGTAGTTTTCCTCATCCTGATAATCCACCACATCCACAAATCCGTCTTTGTACAAATAGCCATAAAGCCCGAATGAAAGCGCGTTGTTGTAAATATAATTCAACTCAAAACTATGGTACATCTGCGGTTTCAAATTCGGATTTCCGCGCTCGATGCTGTATGCATCTAAATATTGAAAATATGGATTTAGATTTAAATAACCCGGTCTTTGAATCCTTCTGCTGTAACTTGCGCGGTATTGGTGTTTGTCGTTTTGGTAATTAATTGAAGCGGACGGAAACCAATTGGTGTAATCGTCTTCATTCGTTTGATTATTAATTTTCGAGATTGCTTCGTAAACATAATTTTCCATGCGAAGTCCGATGAGAAAATTCCATTTTTCTACATTATAATTCAACTGAGAATAAGCAGAAGTAAGTTTTTCTTTATAAATAAAATCGTTTATCATCAAGGAATCCGGAATGATGAATGAATTTCCTTGTGCGATTTCATATTGATTAAAATAATTCATATCCACATAAGAAAATTTCGCGCCCGCTTCTAAATTTAATTTCGGAGAAAGCTTTTGGTTTAAGTCAATTTGCGCGTTCATCAAATTGTATTTAGTTTGGTTAAATCCATCTAAACGGTCGATATTTCCTGATGAATATTCGTTTTGCTGAAATCCTTTAATTAATTTCTGGTAATGACTATAATTGATCTGTGCATCGACTTTAGTCGTAAGGCTGTCTGAGGTAAAATTATAAAATAAATTCCCGGAAACTTGGTCAACAGGTGTCGTGACATTTTTCATCAATTGAACTTCATTTTGCAGGTCATCATTCAGAAGATCCAAAGTTCTTCCTGTAGTCAGCTCGTCACCTCTTTCGCTGTAGATCTGCCATTCGGTGCTGATCAATTGGTTTTTGTTCAGTTTCCTTTCTACACCCAGGTTAAAACTTTTGCTTTCAGTTTCGGGAAGCCAGTAGTTGTCCTGATACAGGTTTCTCCGGTCAGTTCCAAGTTGAATGATTTGATTGACTTCACGGTCATTGAAAGATTTTCCTTTGTAGTAGGAACCGCTCGCATTTATGCTCCATTTTTCGTCATTATAAAAGAAACGCCCGC
>CALLXZ010000402.1 GCA_937875605.1 uncultured Moheibacter sp. | reverse complement strand
TGCAAACGGTCGGTTCCGATTTAATTATTTCCAACAACTTAAAATTAGACAACACGGACGGTCTGAGTGGTTTGCAGAGCGTAGGCGGGAATTTCCTCATTGGCGACTCCACAAACGGGCAACAATGCGATATGACGGACATCAACGTTCCCAATCTACAATCCGTAGGCGGACTTTTACGCATCAGTTATATGTTTGACGTGGAAAGTATTTCCATGAATAACTTGCAAACCATTGGGGATTATTTGGAATTCTATGCGACGGTTTCAGCAGAAAACATCAGCTTCCAAAACCTGGAAAGCATCGCAGAAGAATTCTTAATTCATCGGGCGGAAAGTTTAAATTCCATGAATTTCGGGAGTTTGGTTTCGGTGGGTGATTTTTTCAGAATTGAGCGTTCAGGTTTGACCAATTTAAACGGATTGGGCGCGTTGGAATACGTTGGATTTGATTTTGAAATCAATTTAAATCCCAATTTACAAACGACCTCCGGACTGAATTCCATTGCATCCGTCGGACGGTTTTTGACAATTTTCGACAACGATGCTCTGACCAATCTAAATAGTTTTGAAACGCTGACAGCGGTAACTTCCGGATTGAAAATTGACCAAAACAATGTTCTAACTGATATTTCCGGAATTCAGAACATCGATTTGGCAGGAATCAACCCAGATGATCCGTTTGGGCCGAGGTTGAACATGACCCAAAATCCCGTGTTGAGTATCTGCAATTATCCAAATATTTGTGCGTATTTGGCGACGGATTATTATGCCAATATCGTTTCTAATTCAGGAGATTGCATGACTACTTTTACCCTGCGTGATGCGTGCGAAAACATGGATGTTTCGGATGTTTCGTCAGCAGAAATTCAAATGTATGTGCATCAAAAAAACATACATATTTCTTCGCCCGGTGAGAAAATTAATTCAGTAGAAATAGTTGATTTGAATGGAAAAAAATGGATTTCCAAAGAAAATATTCGTTCCAATTCTTTCCAAATCAACGCAGTAAATATTTCTCCAAAAATCATCATCGTCCGAATTCAAACCGAAAAAGGACGCATCGAAACGAAAAAAATAATGCTTAAGTAATTGATTTTGTTTTCAAGTGTGAATCCCTTTTGGTCGAAAGACGAGAAGGGATTTTTTCTTGCACCTTGATAAGGTTGTAGAACAAAGCAAAAAATACTCACCCGATTTCGCTATTGAACTCGGATTTTATTCCCAATAATTTTACTTAAACTAAAAACAAATCAATATGAAAAACATTTACTTATTTATTGCAATCCTTGGATTTTCGATAGGATTACAAGCGCAGGCACCGGAAGTGAACTGGAAAAAAACCTATTTCGGTCAGGAATTTAACGGTGAGGTAATAGATGTGACCAATATCAGTGCTATTGCACAAAACTTACAAGGGCAATTTTTATTGGGAGGCTCAGCGACCACTAATCCCTTATTAGTTGATGAAAATGGCACTATTCTAAATCATTTCATCACATCTCAGGAGTCGCAGGTTTTTGCCGTAAAACCTACTGTAGATGGTGGTTTCATTTTTATTGTAAATGGCGGGAGCGATTATT
>CALLXZ010000401.1 GCA_937875605.1 uncultured Moheibacter sp. | reverse complement strand
TTTGACCGTCTAATTCATGTGGATTTACCGGAATTAAATGAGCGAAAAGAAATATTTGAAGTGCATCTGAAACCTTTAAAATTAGGAACCGATGTAGATTCAGGATTTTTATCTAAACAAACGCCCGGATTCAGCGGTGCGGATATTGCTAATGTTTGTAATGAAGCTGCCTTGGTTGCTGCCCGAAAAAATAAAGAATTCATCGAACGTCAGGATTTCTTGGATGCCGTGGACCGAATTGTTGGTGGACTGGAAAAGAAAAATAAATTAATCAAACCGAAAGAAAAACGTAGAATTGCTTACCACGAAGCAGGTCATGCAACGATTGGATGGCTCCTGCCCCATGCCGCTCCCTTGGTAAAAGTAACCATTGTCCCGAGAGGAAAATCTTTGGGTGCTGCTTGGTATCTTCCGGAAGAACGTCAAATTACCACCACAGAACAAATGATGGACGAAATTGCTGCTACTATGGGTGGTCGTGCAGCAGAAGAAGTTGTATTTGGAGATATTTCTACAGGAGCTCTAAGTGATTTAGAGCGTGTGACCAAACAAGCTTCTGCCATGGTGAGCATATATGGTTTAAATGATAAAATCGGAAATATTTCGTATTATGATTCAACCGGACAGAACGAATACGGATTTGGTAAACCTTATAGTGAGGAAACTGCTAAAACAATTGATGCAGAAGTTTCTAAAATAATTGAAACCCAATATGAAAGGGCCAAGCATCTTTTAGCTACGCACCGGGAACAATTGGATCAATTGGCCGGAAAATTATTAGAAAAAGAAGTAATCTTTCGAGAGGATTTGGTTGAAATTTTCGGTGAACGAATTTTTGAAAATGATGAAAGCATGGAACCTTCTGGAAATGCCGTTTCTTCAATGGATTCTGAAAGAGTAATTAGTGAAGAATCTGTTGAAAAAAAGGATTGATGTGTCAATCCAATTCATATAATTTCCTTATTTTCGCTTAACCTCACGAACGATGAGTATGTGGAAAAAGATAAAACAATTGATAATTCCTCAATCAGATGAAACTGAAAAAGATGATTCTGATTTGGAATTTGTCACCTTTCAAACCAGAGAACCTATAGACGTTTTGTTTACCCGTCATTTTGTGACAGGTGGTGGACATTTCTTCTACTGTGAAAATGAGAGGGAAGCACTTGAGAATTTAAAAGAAATAATTGATCACGAGCAAATTGACGAAATTATTTGCTTTGATGAAAAATTAAAATCTTTACTTAATAGATTAAATGTCAAACAAAAAAACGTTTTCAGTTCTCAATCTGATTTTGCTTTAATCGAATGTGAATATTTGGTTGCATTTGACGGCTCCATCATGCTTTCTTCCCATCAAACCAATGGAAGAAAACAAGAAGATTTACCAAGTAATGTGATCGTTTATGCTTGTCCCGGACAATTGGTTTCCAACATAAGTGAGGCTTTACAACGTCTCAAATCGACTAAAAACGACAATATACCGACCAATATCACCTCCATCAGAGGAAAAAATCTACATAACGTAGATTCTTCTTCCAATGCAAAAAATATTTATTTACTGTTGGTGGAACAAGTATAAGATGAGAATTAATCAAATGAAAGATCTTCTGCCCCGCATCGTTTCGGGTACTTTATACATCGGATTGATTGTATTAGGAACTACTTCAAGTCCTTGGTTTTTTGCCGGATT
>CALLXZ010000400.1 GCA_937875605.1 uncultured Moheibacter sp. | reverse complement strand
AATCTGTCCAACTGGTAGCGGAAAGATTCTTTCCTACAAACCAATATTTCACTGCATCACCATTGTGCTGGTTTACATAATCATACGCCAACCAAGAAAATCCCAAATGGTAGAGTAAAAGGAAGTAAGGAAAATAGCGTAGGATGAGTTTGGAGTTCATCGGACAAATTTAGTAGTGCGAATTTAGAACAAAATAAATGCGAGATTTCATTTAAATAATATTTCTTCTTATGGAATTATGGTATATTCTCCCGCAGGTCATGCGGATTTTCGCTGATCTATCTTCCAAAACGCTACAAGATTGCCGCTCATTTCTTTAACCTTGTCTGATAGTGATAGGAAAAAACCCATAAAAGAAATATCAACATACCTGGCAAAAACATATTCCGCATCCGGATCATAATTCCTAAGTTTCCAAGCGACTGTGAAAAAGCCAACGTCCCAACAATTAAAAAAATAACCAGTCCTTTGATAACAAAAGGTGCGGCTTTAAAAGCTTTGAGCGGTTTTAAGCGCATTGCCATTACAAACAAGGAAACCAGTAAAATATTTTCGATGGATGCCAATAAGCTATTGATATTATGCGCATCAAAAAACAAAGGACGAAACCAAAAAGTGACTACCTTGAGCGGAAAGGGATAAGAAGAAATATCAATAGCAGAACCGGAACTGGCACGGCTCAAAACGTTAGACTTTTTTTGAGCAAAATCATCAAATGCTTCCACGGAAGCCTCTTCAATTTTGGCAAATTCCATAACACTTGGTAAAATCGCTATTCCAACGCCAATAAGTGCTACAGAAAAAATAATTCGTTGAATCCCCGACACTTTTCCTCCAAACACATACGCCACTCCAAATCCTGCCATCATAAATAAAACCATGTGAGGACGAATCGCCAATGCCAATAAGATACTTATTGTCAAGAGCGGAATTCTGCTTAAAGGTTTTAATATGCCATATGCAAACATCCCGATGCACATAAAAAGAATAGAATCTTTTCCGACGGAAACACTCCAGATATGAAGATTGGGAAGAAAAAATACCAAGGGAAATAAGGCATAGCCATTTATCATTTTTACATACGGAATGGTTTTTACAGTTACCATATAAAAAAAGGTCATACCTATAAAACCAAATAGCGAGAACAAAAGCGTGTTGGAAAAATAAGACATCCCCAAAAGATTGGTAAAAGGAAAATTCAATGCATACATAAACATCGTTCCCTCACCGTTAAAAATTCCATTCATAAATGTATTAAATGAATAGGTCTTTGGAACTCTCCAATATCCCACGGCATCTCCGGGAATAAAAAAACAATAATAAGCTCCGATTAAAAGATGAAAGAAAAATAAATACTGAAGCATTTTGAAATTAGCAGATGTCAGTTCCTTTTGAAATAGGTTAACGAACCCCATTCCCAATGCGATGATGATCGGTGTGTAAATTAAATCCAATACCATTTTGGCAAATGTAGAAAAATGATGTGATTATTAATTAGTTTCCGCAAAGAAGACTTATCCATTTCTGAACTGTTACCTGAAGACAATATTTTTCTTCCACTAACTTTCTTGCATTATGTCCTAATTCCTTTTTTTTCTGCGGATTATTTTTCAATTCATTGATAAGGTTGAGCCATTCGTCCGTCGTATTTGCTAAAAATCCGGTATGGTTTGGAAGGGTGACTTCACGGTTCATTCCAACATCCGAAGCAATTCCCGGAATTCCGCAGGCTGCATACTGAATGAGTTTATAGGCACATTTTCCTCTTTCCCATAAAGAATCTTGTAGCGGCATAATGCCCACATCCATCTTACCTATTTCCAAAACCTCTGTGTCCTCCTTCCAAGGAATCCATTTGATCTGGTTTCCCCAACCCTTATCTTCGGGAATACCGACAATGTGTAATTCCATGTCCGGATTTTTTGCCAAGAGCTTTATCATCCAATCTTTACAAGGCGCTAAATGTTTTTCAAAAGTCGATTTTGTACCAATCCAACCTAGAATAAACGAAGGAGAATCATTCTTTTCCCTAACCGGATATCGGTTTAAATCAATGACCGTTGGAATGATATCTATTTGTTTAGCTCCTGCTCTTTCTGCGTGAGCTGCCAAATAAGAATTTCCCGCTACCACCACATCCGAATAACGCATGACTTTGTCAATTTTCTTTTTCAAAAAGAATTTGAAATAAGGATTGGAGCTTTGGTCGTAATTATGAAAAATGGCATCATCATAGTCCACAATGTATTTAATTCCCATCCAATTTAAAATACGTTCTGAAAAAGCCGGCAAATAAGGGAAAATTTCTTTCTCAATGACCACACGATCAAATTGACCTATGGAAAACAAAACCAAAAATCTTTTGAAATAAGACTTTACAACCGAACCCATATTTTTCTTTCCATTGTAAAGATCTTCCAGATATTCATCCTCAAAAAAAGGTTTTATGGTAATTTCAAATCCGTCCTTTTCCAAATAAGGAAAATACTGATAGCTCCGCATACGGGAACTTGCGGCTTTGGAAGTATATTTCGTAAGGTAGAGGATTTTCAATAAATTGTATTTAACGCTTTTATATAATTTTCGGCACTTTTTTCCAAAGAAAAATATTTTTTTCCGATTTTTCTTATTTCATCCGAATTGGTATGCTGCAATTTTTCTACAAAAAGCACAGCATTTTCGATATTCTTTTTGTTTTCATGATCAAAGATAAAACAATTGGGTGTTTGTGAAATAATTTCATCGGTATCACCAATTCCAGAGGAAGCGATGGTGGGCAAATTCATCAACAAATATTCTCCTAATTTTATGGGTGAAACGCCTTTCATGCTTGGCTTTGGATCTCTGATGGCAAAAGCAACGTCGGCAATATTCAAATATTCGGGAATTTTTTCAAATGGCAAACTGAGAATGATGGTGATTGATTTTAGTGATTCAGGAAGATTTTTTTCTGCAAATTCTGTATTTCCGGTAAGTACAAAAAATTTTGCCGGATGATTTTTTGCGTATTTATTTACAATTTCGTTCATTTCTTTCCAGCCGTATTGCGCCCCTAATGAACCACAATAAACGAAAATTTTTTCCTGATCTGTGATGTTTAATTCTTTTCGTTTTAGGATTCTTTTTTCGGAATTGGGTTTAAAGAATTCGGAATTTCTTCCATTAAAAACGACATGAAATTTTGTTGGGTCTACATTTTTATTTTGTTTTAAATGATGCTGAATTGATTTCTGGGAACGGGTAATCACTACATCTGCATTTTGAATTATTTTTCTTTCTTCGGATTTCAAAAATTGATATTGCTTGCTTTTTGGGGAAAGTCCTGCAAAATCGATGCGTTCTTCCAAAGGTAATCCGTCTGCATCGAAAATGAGTTTAAAATTACTTTTTTTGATTCTGTTCACCATTAAAGCGGGCATTGTGCTTCTTGGCATCACGGTATCAATTTTATTTTTTCTGTTGTAGTTTTTAATGAATTTAATCCCTTTCCAAACCGTAAAAGCGGAACCTATGAGGGGGTGTGGTTTTCTGGAAATGGGAAAAGCGGTGTATTTAATCTGATAATTTTCTGCTAATTTTTGGATAGAATTTGTTTTTTCAGAATTCGCCCAAGTGAATTGTATAATGTGAAAATTAACATTTCTCTGCTTTTCCACCGCATGAAAAATGGGCAGAAATAATCCTTCCATATAGGAAGTTTGTGGTCCGTCCCAAGTTATGAAAAGGAGGTTTTTCATGAAGCACTGCTTTTACTTTTGACAACTGCAAATTTATCCTTGATTGTTAAAAACCTCTTTTCAAAATAGAAATAAGACAGATGAGAAACTCCAATTACTACTAAAATTGTAATAGAATATATTAAAATTATGTTCACTGAATAATAAGGACTCAAATAATTTTTCAGTAATAAGGAAACTAAAAAAATGATCAAAGGGTTATAAATATAAAGCCCATATGATATCTTTCCTAAATAATCAAAAACTTTATTTTCAAGTGAAATGAGTCTTCTTGAGTTATTTACCTGATTGATTATAATCACAAGTGTAGCAATCGTCACTATTTCATGATCAATTATTGAAAAGATATGAAATCTATTGATTGCAATTAAAAGAATAATTAACCAAGCTGAAACCTCCAAAACCTTATGTTGTACTATTTTTAAAAACAGATTGTTTTGCTGAATTAATAAATAAGCACCCACACCGCCCATTGCCAAACAGCCAAATCTTGTATAATGTAATAATGTAAGGATAAATTTAGGCGCATCCAGCATTGAAAGAACTACTTTCATAAGAAAAAATAAAATGGAAAAAATGAACATTGCAAAAAATATTTTTTTTGACTTTTTGACTATCCAAGGCCAAAATGCATAGAATTGCTCTTCTACGCCTACTGACCAATAATGATTTAAATAAGGCAAAGTTGCCGCGAACAATCCTGAAGCATTTAATGTAAAAGGAACATTGGGTAACAAAAAAATGTACATCCAAGAGTATTGATTTACAGTAAACCCTATCACTGCTAAAGTGATTATTAAGTAAAAATAATAGAGCGGCCAGATTCTTAGTATTCTACGGAAGTAGAATTTCCTAACTTTAATGGTATTTGTCTTTTCTTTTTCCCTTAAAAGTAAATAGGTAATCAAAAATCCACTTAAAGCAAAAAACATGGTAACTCCAAAACTTGCCAGTGCATAACCTCCAAGATTAGGAATAACATATAATTCCAAATTCAAACCTATATGAGATATAATTACGGCTATTGCAGCAATGGCCCTTATTCCATTTAAACCCGAAAGATAAATTGTTTTATTTTTCCGCATTATTAGTTTATTTTCATCATTTCGAGGCTACAATTAAATATTTTCATACTACTCTTTACTCAATTAAAGAAATGAGCACTTAATCCTTTTTATTGTAACCAATAATTTTTGCAGGACAACCAATGGCTATTGCATTATTTGGCAAATCAATATTAACAAGAGATGAAGCCCCAATCGTTACATTGTCCCCAACTATTATATCTCCTATTATAATAGAATTAGCACCGATTATTACATTTTCTCCTATGACAGGATAATCTTCTTTGAAGAGTGTTTTTGTTCCAATAGTAGTATTTTGAAAAATAATACAGTTATTTCCTAATTTCACCCCTATTCCAATTACCACACCAATTGGATGAGGAAACCTTACGCCTTTCTTTCCAACATAGTCTATACCGCACCTAATATCACAACATTCTGCGAGTCTTTTAGACTGATAATATTTATATGAATAAAATAGTTGAATGGAGTGACGTCGTGTTCTTCGATAAAATCTAATAACCCATAAAAATGATTTTTTCATTACCATTTTATTAAATTTAATATTCCTTATTCGTGTTTTAACTTTTTACCATAGCAAATCTATTTTTATAGTATAAAATCTTTTTTTCAACATAAAAATACGAAATATGAGAAACCCCAATTACTACTAAAATAGTAGCAGA
>CALLXZ010000399.1 GCA_937875605.1 uncultured Moheibacter sp. | reverse complement strand
TTTTTGAAAGGCGGATTTGAAGCATGGAAAAATGAGCAAAGAGAAATGGACAGAATCGAATCTATTTCTGTAGACGAATTTGCCAATCGTTTGACTGAAAATCCGGAATTAAATATTTTGGATGTGAGAAAGAAAAGCGAACATTTTTCAGAACACATCATCGGGGCAGAAAATGTAGCATTGGATTACATTAACGAACAAATAGCTGAAGTCAACAAGGAAAAAACCTATTATGTACATTGTGCCGGCGGTTATCGTTCCATGATTTTTGTTTCGATTCTGAAAGCGAGAGGTTATGAAAATCTGATCGATGTACAGGGAGGCTTCAAAGCTATCAAAGAATCGGGGAAATTCAATGTGAGCAACTACGTTTGTCCGACGACTATGTTGTAATTAATTTCCATACTAAATAATTTAATTCAGCCCATGGTTGGTTTTGGGATAATTTCGAAACTTGATCATGGGTTTTTTATCAAAAAGAAAAAAATGTTAAGCATATTTAAAAATTTGTTTAGTCCGGCTTCTGATTCTTCAGAATTAAGTAAAGTCATAAAGAAAGGAGCTTTTTTGGTCGATGTTCGATCGACATATGAATTTTCTTTTGGAAGTGTGCAGGGAGCGATCAATATTCCTCTTGGAGAAGTGAAAAATCAGTTGAAAAAGTTCAAAGGAAAAGAAAACATCGTCGTATTTTGCAGGAGCGGAGCCAGAAGTGGTCAGGCAAAATCGATTTTGGAGCAAAACGGTTTCCAAAATGTTTTCAACGGAGGCTCAGCGAAAAATGTAAACCGTATTTTAAATCAATAATTCAATTTGGTAAAAAATGGAAAAAGAATTTTGGAACGAACGATATGGTCAGGAAGAATTTGTGTATGGAATTCATCCGAACGAATATTTGAAAGAGAAATTACAGGATTTGCCGAAAGGAAAAATTCTTTTTGCGGCAGAAGGTGAGGGAAGAAATTCGGTTTATGCAGCCAAATTAGGGTGGAATTCGTATGCGTTTGACCAAAGTGAAGCCGGGAAAACGAAAGCGATTTTATTGGC
>CALLXZ010000398.1 GCA_937875605.1 uncultured Moheibacter sp. | reverse complement strand
GAATCCATGATTTCGCTTGAAGAAAGTTTCAACGATAAAAACAGATTGATGAAAGCTATTTTCAATTAAATTTGTCTTATTATGAAAAGGTCAATTTGGTTTCACGGTTTAATAGCTTTTATGCTCATTTTGATTGGAGGAATTTTATTCAGAGGCTACCGGATTTGGTCGACGAATGATTTCTTGTTCAAAGAATATTTTAATCTCGGAGATACTGTAATGCCACACTGGTATCCAAATGCTACCTTAGGATTAGGTTTTTTGAGTTTAATTGGAATTATTTTGGTTTATTTCTATAAGAAAATTGGAGTTTACCTGACCATTATAGGATTATTTGGCTCGGTTTTGATTCAACCTACTTTTATGCCGGATGGAACTTTATATTCGTTGTTTACTTTATTTGTATTCATCGGTTATGGTTTAGCTGTGATTATTCCTCATTGGAAAGAGTTTCGTTAGAAATTTTATCATATGTATATAGTTTGTTTGGAATTAATTATAATACAAAAAATCCTGAATTGAAGAACTCAGGATTTTTTTGTTTTTATTATAATTTAGAATTCTGATCAATGAAAAAATTCAGCCACATATTTTTCTGCATCCAGCGCTGCCATACAACCCGTTCCGGCTGCAGTAATCGCTTGACGGTAAACATTGTCTTGAACATCACCAGCGGCAAATACACCCGGTAAATTAGTTTTCGTTGTTTTTTCTTCGGTAATTAAATAACCGATATCATCCATCTTCAAAACTCCGTTGAACAATTCTGTATTGGGTTTATGACCGATTGCGATAAAAACGCCATCTACGGCCAATTCTGAAATTTCATGCGTTTGGTTGTTTACGATTTTCGCTTTTTCTACTACTTTGTCGCCTTCCAATCCTACTAATTCATGATGAAAAAGAACCGTAATATTTGGCGTATTAAAGACTCTTTCTTGCATTACTTTGGAAGCTTTTAGTTCATCTTTTCTGACCAATAAATAAACTTGTGTACAAAGTTTCGCCAAATAAGTGGCTTCTTCAGCTGCCGTATCTCCACCGCCAACTACGGCAACCGGACGACCACGATAGAAAAAACCATCACAAGTAGCACAAGCCGAAACCCCGCTTCCGGCATATTTAGTTTCATCATCCAATCCCAAATATTTAGCCGTCGCTCCGGTAGAAATAATGACAGAACGTGTTTGGATTTCTTGACCGGAACTTGATTTTATAGTGTGTAATTTTCCCGGTTCAGTTGCTAAAATAACGTTCGTTATATATTCATAATGAATCTGTGTTCCGAAACGTTCCGCTTGTTTTTGAAGGTGTTCCATCATCTCAGGGCCGGTAATTCCGTCGGGATAACCGGGGAAATTTTCAACATCCGTTGTGGTAGTCAATTGTCCACCGGGTTGCATTCCGGTATACATAACAGGATTCATATTGGCACGGGCTGCATAAATTGCAGCTGTATATCCGGCAGGTCCGGAACCGATGATGACGGTATCTTTGATAGTCTCAATCATAATTATTTTTGTGTTTAGCTTCGCAAATTTAGGATTCTTTTCAGGATTTAAAAGTACTCCTACATTCGAATTATCAATAAAGAAATAAACAAAGGAAATTACATATACTGTGTTTCCGGTTTATTTTTAAATCGGATGATTCGGAATTTATCCATTAACCAAATAAAAGGATATAAAGGATCAAATTCCCACCATTTGACAGCAAAATTTGGGCGACCGCCAAATTTGTGATGATTATTATGCAGACTTTCACCCCACATCAGTAAATCGACAGGAAAGAGATTGTGAGAAGTATCTTTGACGTTATAATTTCGATAACCGTATTTATGCGAATACCAGTTCACAATCACCCCATGAACAGGCGACATCAACACCATAATAGGAACTAAGAAATACAACCACCATGGAGAGTCTAATAAAATAAAAATTAGAACATAAATCGCAACCCAAACCAAACGGGTAATCCTTGATTCTGCAAACCGGTCAAAACTGCGCCATTTCGGAACACCCTTTTTAAATTTCTCACCAACTACAGCGATTTCCTGAT
>CALLXZ010000397.1 GCA_937875605.1 uncultured Moheibacter sp. | reverse complement strand
AAATTATTTGAAGAAATAGAAATGCCGTTGATGGAAGTTTTGACAGAAATGGAAATTGAAGGAATTCGGCTTGATACAGATGTTTTAGCAGAACAATCCGTAAAAATTACGGCAGCAATTCAAGAATTGGAAAAGAAAATTTATGAAGATGCCGGAGAAGAATTTAATTTGAATTCTCCGAAACAATTAGGCGATATTTTATTTGAAAAATTAAATTTGGACAGCAAAGCCAAAAAAACGGCGACCGGACAATATGCAACGGGCGAAGAGGTTTTGACCAAATTACGCGATAAACACAAAATTATCAACGATATTCTCGATTATCGCCAGCTACAAAAACTGAAATCGACTTATGTCGACGCTTTGCCAAAAGAAGTAAGCCCCGACACGAAACGTGTTCATACGACTTTTAGCCAAACGGTTGCTGCGACTGGAAGACTGGCTTCTGTCAATCCCAATTTACAGAATATTCCAATCCGATCGGAACAAGGTCGTGAAATCCGAAAAGCCTTTGTAGCAAAAGATGAAAATCATGTTTTGGTTTCGGCGGATTATTCGCAAATTGAATTACGAATTATTGCAGAGTTGAGTCAGGATCCGATTATGTTGGAATCGTTTCAAAACAACGAAGACATTCATAAATCGACGGCTGCGAGGGTTTTCAATGTTGCTTTAGATGAAGTAACACGTGAGCAGCGAAGCCAAGCTAAAACCGTGAATTTCGGGATTATTTATGGTGTTTCAGCTTTTGGATTAGCAGAACAAACCGGACTTTCACGTTCGGAATCCAAACAATTAATAGATGCATATTATGAAACTTATACGGTTTTGAAAAAATACATGGAATCACAGATTCAAACCGCTCGGGAACAAGGTTATGTGGAAACGATTTTGGGTAGAAGACGTTATCTGAAAGACATCAATTCGAGAAATGCTGTAGTGCGTGGTCATGCTGAACGAAATGCGGTAAATGCACCAATTCAGGGAAGTGCAGCGGATATTATCAAAATTGCAATGATCAATTTGCAAAAAATTCTGAAAGAAAATTTCCAATCCAAAATGTTGTTGCAAGTGCATGATGAATTGATTTTTGATGTTCCGAAAACGGAATTGGAAACATTAAAACCGATCATCAAAGAAACGATGGAAAATGCGGTGAAACTAAATGTTCCGCTGGAAGTCGAAATCGGAGTAGGGCAGAATTGGTTGGAGGCGCACTAAATCCGCATTGCGAAATTGGAATTTGGTAGAATTATAATTGCGTAATGATTGTTTTTCGGATATTGTTTAGGTTGTAATCATCATTATCACAGTTAATTCTGATAGACGAATTTTGTCTTTCAAAATGCTCATTAAAACTTTTACAGTTTTTGATTGTATGAAATTTCTGAGCTGAATTGTACATGATGATCGGACGATAATCTGCTGGAGAATTCGTAGAAACTACGGCTGATAAAGCACCGCCAATCGCACCACCTACACCAACTCCCAAGGCCGTAGACGCGATTAGATTCCCCATCGTTTGCAACGGCATTTCCAAATAAAGAAAATCATCTCCGATGTATTTAACTCTGACAAATGTGTTTGCGCCATGTTTTAAAACGAAACTTCCATTTTCTTCTTTACTTTCATTTTGGGAAATTAACTTCACGCTCAAATATACATATCCCTGATACAAAACTCCCGCAATGTCTTTGATCTTTTTGGTTTCCTGATCCACCACATCTATCAAATCGTCTTTGTATTCATAAAGCCCTAAACCGATGCTTTTAGTTCTAAATTTTGCCTCAGTTAGGTTCCCCGTAATTAAATCATCGATTGTCAAGTAAACGCCTCTTCCTTCTCTTTTTTCAGAAAAAGTTTCGTTTAATTTTGGAATTTCTTGGTGATAGTTTGCCGAATCAAACTCAAATTTCTCTAACTTCTTCAGTTTGGCATAACTGAGAACATAGGGATAATCGGTATTTCTGAATTGTATAATTTTTTCGTTTAGATAAATAATATCTTTAGCGGAAACCGTTTCGTCTAATTTTTCAAATTTTAAAGTTGCCTGCTCGATGTATTGTCCAAAAACAATTGAGCCAAAAATAAATAAAAAAACAACTGTTGCATTTTTCATCTGAAATTGATTTGGCGGCAAATCTAAGAAATATTGAATCATAAAATTTGACTTTAACAACCAAGAGAAGTTTGAACATAGACATTTTGTCAGACTTCTTTCTAATGGTATTTTTTTTGACTAATTGGAAGCAAAATAATATAGTATGACAAAAGGAAGTATTAATGTTTCGGTGGAGAATATTTTTCCACTCATTAAGAAGTTTTTATATAGCGACCACGAAATTTTCTTACGCGAATTAATTTCCAATGCGACCGATGCAACGTTGAAATTGAAGCATTTGTCCAATTTGGGCGAAGCCAAAGTTGAGTATGGAAATCCGAAAATCGAAGTTAAAATAAACAAAGAAGATAATACGCTTCGAATCATCGACCAAGGAATCGGGATGACGGGCGAAGAAGTCGAAAAATACATCAACCAAGTTGCTTTTTCGGGAGCGGAAGAATTCCTTAACAAATACCAGGATTCGGCAAAAGATGCCGGAATCATCGGACACTTCGGGTTGGGATTTTATTCGGCATTCATGGTGGCAGACCAAGTCGAAATCATCACCAAATCCTATAAAGACGAACCGGCTGTGAAATGGATTTGTGACGGAAGTCCTGAATTTACGCTCGAAGAAACCGATAAAACAGAACGTGGAACCGAAATCGTGTTGCATATTTCCGAAGATTCAAAAGAATTTTTGGAAGAATATAGAATCCGTGAATTATTGTTAAAATACAACAAATTCATGCCGATTCCGATTCAATTCGGAATCAAAACCGAAACTTTACCATTACCGGAAGATGCGCCCGAAGAAGCAAAACCCGAAACAGTAGAAGTCGAAAACATCATCAATAATCCCAATCCGGCCTGGACCAAAAATCCATCGGAGCTGACCAAAGAAGATTATCTGAATTTCTATAACGAATTGTATCCGATGCAGTTCGAAGAACCGCTTTTTTGGATTCATCTAAACGTGGATTATCCGTTTAATCTGACCGGAATTTTATTTTTTCCACGATTGGGAAATAACATCAATATCGATAAAGATAAAATTCAATTGTATCAAAATCAAGTTTTTGTAACGGACGAAGTGAAAGGAATCGTTCCGGATTTCCTGATGTTGTTGCGTGGTGTGATTGATTCGCCGGACATTCCGCTAAACGTTTCCCGATCGTATTTACAAGCGGACGGAGCTGTGAAGAAAATCTCGCAATACATCACTCGAAAAGTGGCGG
Source organism: uncultured Moheibacter sp. (assembly GCA_937875605.1). Classification (GTDB taxonomy): domain Bacteria; phylum Bacteroidota; class Bacteroidia; order Flavobacteriales; family Weeksellaceae; genus Moheibacter. The sequence continues at coordinate 765 of CALLXZ010000397.1, read as the reverse complement.
ATAAAATGGTTTCTTTACTGAAAGATGATCGTGAAGAATACGAAAAAAAATGGAATGATGTAAAAGTGGTATTGGAATACGGGATGGTTTCAGAAGATAAATTTGCGGAGAAATCCGATAAATTTATGTTGTATCCGACAGTGGATGGAAACTATTTTACATGGGAAGAATTGACCGAAAAAATAAAAGACCATCAAACTGATAAAGACGGAAAATTAGTCGTTTTATATGCGACCAATAAAGACCAGCAAGATTCATATATCCAATCCGCAGAAGAAAAAGGATACGAAATTTTATTGTTGGATTCTCCGATTGCGCCACATTTCATTCAGAAATTGGAACATTCAAAAGAGAATGTAACCTTTGCCAGAGTCGATGCAGATCATATCAATAATCTGATTAAAAAAGACGAACCAATTATCTCCCGTTTGTCCGACGAACAAAAAGAGTCCTTGAAAACCGTTTTGGAAAACACAATTGACAAACAAACGTACACCGTACAATTGGAGGATTTGAGTATGACCGATGCACCATTTGTGATTACACAGCCTGAATTTATGCGTCGTATGAAAGAAATGCAACAAATGGGTGGCGGTGGAATGTTTGGAATGGGAAATTTCCCGGAAATGTATAATTTAGTAGTGAATTCCAATAGTGATTTGGCAAATGAAATCCTAAGCAAACCGGAAGAAGAAAAGGCTCCGTTGATCAATCAGGCTTTGGATTTAGCGAAATTATCCCAGAATTTATTGAAAGGAAAAGAAT
>CALLXZ010000396.1 GCA_937875605.1 uncultured Moheibacter sp. | reverse complement strand
AGCGTTTTTAGGGAAATGGTTCGTGAAATGGGAAGTAATTCCGTACAGGGAACCCAGATGGATATGGGCGGAGAAGGATTTTTTACCAGCTTAGGCTCCAAATTATTTACCTCTACTTCTAAATCCATTGCCAATCTGATTAAAACCAATAAAGCACAATTGAAATACAATTCGTATGTCTTTCTAATCGATGAAAAACAATTAAAAAATGCACAAAATCAACAAAAAAAATAAGAACATGAAAACGATACTATACAGTTTGTTAGTACTTACAGCTAACGTATTAACGGCACAAACAGCAACCAAAGAACAAACAAGTTCGGATTTACCGGAACTTCCAATGACTAAAGGAATCAACCTGCATATTATTTCTCCCGAGCCGATTCAGTATGTGGACTTATCAACGGAAAAACTGACGGGAGATTTACCTGCTTCCACTATCGGAAGAATAAAAATTGCAGACGATCCTGTACAGGAAAGTGACAACACCCAATCACCTGCTTCTTTTTTTATTGGGGAGAACATCGGAATCATCACAGTAGTTGGACAGTCCTTTATGGCACAATACAAAGCAGTTTACAGAAATTCCAAAGATCGCAATACCGTAACCAACATCCATATCCAGCCGGAAGATATGCAACCTATCGAGTTTGACAAAATGACTTTTTCAAATCCGGAGCTCAGAAAATTTGCACGTAACATTATTCAGAATACATCCGATAAAAAACCGGTACGGGAACAGAAAAACGTTAAACTCAACATGCAGCTTAACAATGTGTATGTCATCAGTGATTATATTTTTTTGGATATGACCTTTAAAAACAATTCCAATTTAAGCTATGAGATGGAAGCATTGAAATTTTCCATAGAAGATAAAAAAATCCACAAGGCAACCAACAATCAAAGTATTGAGATGACTCCGATTTTCCGGTTGAATCATCAAAAGCATTTCAGAAAAAATTTCCGAAACATTTATGTCTTTAAAAAATTCACGTATCCCAACAGCAAGGTACTGATGATCCGTCTGATAGAAGAACAGCTCTCGGGCAGAACCATCGAAATGAAAGTGAATTATTCCGATATCTTAAAGGCTGATACATTTTAATCTTTCCATTAAAAAATGCAAGAACAACAACATCAAATTAAAATTTACGGATTTCTGCAAAAAGCGGTGTATGCCGTTGTGGCATTGGATTGTGCATCGCTTTTTTATCTGTACGCCGATATTCCGGTAGTTTCTAATCTTTTGAAGAATTTTTCAAAGATGAGCTTTATTTATCCGCCCCTCCACGCCAAGTTTGCTACTTTGATTCTGATTGGATTGGTCGCTGTCGGAACCAAAGCCAAAAAGCAAAAAGACCTGAATATTGTAAAAACCATCGTTCTTCCGATGACCATTGGTTTAGTGATGATGTTTTCGGCTCTTGTTTGGCAGAACGAAGCAGGAAATACCTTGCTTCCTAAAATTTTCCCGGGACTGAATCTGTACCAAGTCATTTATGCAACACTCTCGTTTTTAGGAGCCGTTATTCTACAAATGGGTGCAGATTCCATTTCTAAATATATGAAGCAGAAAATGGGGAAAGATCGCTGGAATGTGGAAGAAGAAAGTTTTGACCAAAACAAAGAGCTGATTAGTACAGATACCAGTGTTAATATTCCCTATCTGTTTCGTTACAATGAAAAAAATAATAAAGGCTGGATGAATATCAATCCGTTTCGTGGAACAATGGTTATTGGGACACCCGGATCCGGAAAATCTTTCGGAGTTATAAATCCTGCGATTCGTCAAATGATTGCAAAAGGCTTTTGCCTTTGCATTTACGATTTTAAGTTTCCCGATCTGGCACAGATTGCCTATTATCATTATTTACTCAAAAAAAGCAAAGATTCGGGATACAATTACAATTTCCACGTAATCAATCTCAATGAAGTAGAGAAATCAAAAAGAGTCAATCCGTTTCATAAAAAATACGTCCAAACTTTGGCAGAAGCACAGGAAATGGCAGAAGCAATGGTGAGTTCACTTCAAAAAGGAGGAGCAAGTGCCGGAGGTGGTTCAGACCAGTTCTTTACGCAGTCTGCCATCAATTTCCTCTCATCCTGCATTTATTTCTTTGCCACGTTTGAAAACGGAAAATATTCGGATTTGCCCCATATTTTGTCTTTTATGAACCGGAGCTATAAAGAAATTTTTGATGCCCTTTTTACCAACGAGGAAATCGGTTCGCTTCTTTCTCCTTTCAAAACCGCTTATGACAACAAAGCCTTTGACCAATTGGAAGGACAGGTTGGAACACTCAAAATTTTCCTTTCCCGATTGGCAACCAAAGAGAGTTTCTGGGTGTTTTCAGGCGATGAAGTGGAGTTAAAAATAACCGACAGGAAAAATCCGTCTATTATTATTCTGGCATCCGATCCGGGAACACAAGATATTAATTCGGCATTGTATTCTTCGGTTTTGAACAGAACACTCCGATTGATTAATTCCAAAGGAAATCTACCGGGAGGAATTATTGCAGATGAGTTTCCAACGATTTACATCCATAAAATAGACAATGTGGTGGCTACGGCGAGAAGCAATAAAATTGCCGTTCTTTTAGGTCTTCAGGAGCTGCCGCAACTGCGTCAGTTTTACAAAAAAGAGGTTGCCGATACCATTTCTGCCATTGTCGGGAATATTATTTCCGGTTCGGCACGAGATAAAAACACGTTGGACTGGCTCGAAAAGCTCTTTGGGAAAATCAAGCAAAAATCCTATTCCCAATCCATTTCACAGCAGGGAATCACCACCAGCATCAACGAGAAAATGGATTTTATGATTCCCGGTGGAAAAATCGCCGCACTGAGAACCGGAGAAATGGTGGGAATGATTGCACAGGGAGAAGAATCTATTGAAGAGTATAGAACATCGGCAATAAGCGGAAAAATCAATCTGAATATGTTGGATATTAAGAGAGAAGAAAACAATTATACGAAGATGCCAAACTATTATTCGTTTGTGGATAAAGCCGGGAATAACCGCAAAGAAGATGTTTTAATGACCAATTTTAGAAAAATCAATAAAGAAATCGAACTGATTGTAAACGAACTGATAAAAACGTAACAATGAAAAGATACCGTTATAAATTAATGCTTTTGGGAATATCCCTTTCAAGCTCTTTTTCTTTCGGGCAGTTTAATACCCTGAAACCAATTGTACAAAAAAAAGAAGAAATCAATGTTTCTTCAAATTCAGACAAAATAAACAGTTCCGAAAATAAAAAAGAGAAAGAAGAAAAGAAGTTTTGGAAAAAAGTTTTCAATACGACAACAAAAGCGGATTTGAAAAATGAAATAGATTCTCTAAAAGTTCTGATTAAGGAGAATTCAAAATGGAACAATCAAAAATGGAATCTGAAAAAAGTACAGGATTCTTTGATTTGGTCAGCACAAATAAATAGTGCGGCAGCTCAAAAAATAGCCATTGCAAATTTTGATTTGGTAAAAGAACCAAAAGATTATGTTTCTAAAACCGCTATGCCGTTAAACCGCAAAATTGCTGTTACATCGCCTTACGGAACAAGAATACACCCCATCTTCCGGACATCGAAATTTCATAACGGAATTGATTTATCAGCCCATTATGAACATGTGTATTCGGTTTTAGACGGAGTTGTTACCGAAACCGGCTGGGATAATAAAGGCGGAGGAAATTACATTAAAATCAATCATTTTAACCGTTTTGAAACTGCTTATCTGCATCTTTCCGAAACGTATTATCGTGTTGGAGAGCGGGTAAAAGCGGGATTCATCATAGCTAAAAGCGGAAATACAGGAAATTCTACCGGTCCGCATCTGCATTTTTCTGTGAAAGAATTAGGACAATTTATTAATCCATCACATTTTTTAAACGACTTAAACAAAGTAAACAATTTAATCGCAACATACTATGCAAAATGAACATTTACCAACCGATGATCTGAAAAAATTCGGCATCATCAACGAAGATTTATCATTCTCAAAGAAATTGAATAAAGATGATATTCAAAAATTCCTGCAAGGATACACCATCGTTGCCGATAACGATAAAAACAGAGCTACTTTTCAACTGGTAGAAAACAATAC
>CALLXZ010000395.1 GCA_937875605.1 uncultured Moheibacter sp. | reverse complement strand
ATATTTTGCGCGTCCTGACTCAAATATTCAGGGAAGAGAAATCTATGATCTGCGTGTAGAGAGCGGAAGAAAACTGTATGAGCAATCGCCTGTTGATGCTGATGTAGTTATCGGTGTTCCGGATTCAGGAGTTCCATCTGCGATTGGATTTTCGAATGCTTCGGGAATTCCATTTGAACCGATTTTGGTAAAAAACCGATATATGAGCCGTTCTTTTATTGTTCCTTCGCAGGAAATGCGTGAGCGTGTGGTGAATCTGAAATTAAATCCGATCGTGAATAAAATCAAAGGAAAACGATTGGTGATTTTGGATGATTCTATTGTGCGTGGAACGACGAGTAAATTACTCATCAAAATTTTGAAAGAAGCGGGTGCGAAAGAAATTCATTTCCGAAGTGCTTCGCCTCCCATCATCGCTCCTTGTTTTCTAGGGATTGACATGCCGACGAAAAAAGATTTGATTTCGGCGAATATGAATAATAAAGAATTGGCGGTTTATCTTGGGGTTGATTCTCTTGATTTCTTGTCAGTTCCGAATCTGATTGAAATATTGGGTTCTAAGAATCATTGTTTTGGTTGTTTTACAGAAAATTATCCGGTGGAGAAAGAATTGCCGAGAGAGGAATTTTATCAATCGAAAATCGAGTATTGATTAATTAGTTATTTACTCTATTAGGGTCACATGATACAAATCTCGCTCATAAAGAAAAGACTTCTGAAAGGATAAATCAATCTCTTTTCTTCAATTACAAATTACTTAAAATAAAAAACCCAGAAACATTTCTGCTTCCGGGCATTTCATTAACATTTATGAAGAAAATTTATTTCTTTAGAATTTTAAAGGTTTCTACTTGTCCGTCCTGAAGCGTTACTTTGAATAAATAAGTTCCGGGAATCAATGAATTCAGATTGATTTGTCCGTTAAATACTTTTGCATCTTTCAACACTTGCTGACCAGCTAAATTGAATACCGATACATTTTCTACTGATTTCTTAGTTGAGATGTTCAATATATCTTTTGCAGGGTTCGGATAATATGTGAAGTCAAATGCAGTCAATTCCTTTATACCTAATTCTTCACATTCTCCTTCGATTGACATTATTCCTTCATAAGTACCACCCGATTCATCAACATATTCTATCCAAACGGATCCTTCTTCAATAGGTAACTGCCACATTGGTAAAGTATCTGTAAATGTATAGGCTGAACTTACCCAATAGGTGAAATCTCCGGTCGTACTAAATGCTGAAGCAATTGATACCCAATATTTTTTATCTGATTCTGAGTTCGCAGGCAATGTCTGTGGTGTGGGTAATGTCAACTCAACTTTGTATTTTTTAATTAATCCAAATAATCCGTTTTCAATTATTGAAGTAGGAGCTAAATTTTCAAATGTTTGTCCATACGGAGTTTCCACTCCTGCTTCCCCTTCATGGAAAGCTACAGTAAATGTTGTTGGTTCTCCGTCAAAAACTGCTACATCAAGGATTATTTTTTCGACTGAAAACTGCGTATCGGCTAATACATTGATGTCATTCGCAGCTACAAAACCATTAGAAAATCCGATAGCCATGTCTGCACCCCCTATTAAGACAGGAGCGCATGGGTCATATACTGGCATTTCGCCACATTTTACGCCTCTTGTTCTTTCTGATTGCTGGGATGAACAGTTTTCATCCGCATGATTATAGAAACGGATTATTTGATCCACGGGCGAAGTCCAGGTTGCGGAGCCTGTTCCGGTTGCAAACACAATTTCTCCGTTTTCATCTGCAATAGTGATAAAGTCGGTTACCACAGAACTTGAGAAAACATATTCTGTACCGGCAGACACCTGAACTTTGGAGAATTCTCCTGCCCATCCAATTTCTGTGATTCTTTCAACAATTCCTACACAAGAAGGTACAAACGCTCCTTCAGGATACTGACCAAATTCTGAAGTTAAACAACCTTCGTCGCCAGTTGTTTCATATTCCAAATTGATGACTACATCAGAATTGGTATAAGGGCTCATCATCACTACATAATAAGTCGTCCCGGAAGTGATTTCGATGGATTTGGTTTCGCCCATTTGATTACATCCATTGGTTGCCTGAACTACAAAAGTCAAATCAGCAATTGTTGCATTTTCATTGGGTGCGCTATAAAATCCGATGGTTTGAAAGCCACCTCCATTTGGTGTTGTGAAAGTAGCAGTTGCTATACCGTTTTGTGCAGCAGTAAATTTGTAAAAAACATTCGGATACCATCCGCCACCCATGTCGCATCCGGTTTCAAAAAAGTCTGCAGAATCAGCTTCCATCGTCGCATTTATCAAAGGAACAGCCGGATCTGTGTAAGGCATTTCCATATCTGTCACATTAATTGCATTTTCGATATCATCATTTGCGGGTGCTCCTGAAAGACAGGTAAAATTATATGTAAAATCACTTGTAGATTCTTCGGCTCCGAATACCAAAATATAATAAGTTGACGAACCATCGTTGTGAAAAGTCACCTCACTTAAAGTACCACATTCATCATCATTAGACGCTACTGGAAATAAATCTGCACAAGCACCCTGATAAACAATCACTCTACTGTCAAAAACACCTGTAGTATCACAAAGACTAAATGTAACATCTGATTGATTGCCAATATCAGAATATTTGTACCAAACACCGTAAGAACCATTTGGACTCATTCCTCCATGTGGAGCAAGTTCGTCCTTAATGGTCGAATTAATCGTAGAACCTTCACCGGAAGCATCACAGTTCAACAAAACCGCATTCCAACATTCTGAATTAGGTGCAACTGAATAAGTTCCTTCCAATTTGAAATTGGTGACACCTGCGCCCATCGTAAATTTAAATTCATCATGATAATTAAAACGCACACTGAATGAAGCATTTTTGTAAGCTGTGACGTTAATAGGTTCTATGGTTACAGGCGTTTGTG
>CALLXZ010000394.1 GCA_937875605.1 uncultured Moheibacter sp. | reverse complement strand
GCACCATATTTTGCGCAATGATTTTACGCATTCTATCCATTTCGATGATTTCATCGCCACCTGAAACAATAACAGGTTGCGTTATTGGAGCGGCTGGTTGGGAAGTCGTCGAAGGAGCTGAAGCTGCCGGAGCAGAAACTTTTCCGGATTTTTTATCTTCTACAAATTTCAGAATGTCTTCCTTGGTCACTCTTCCTTCTTTTCCGGAACCTGAAATTCCATCCAATTCACCCACTGAAATTCCTTCTTGCTGTGCAATAGATTTAACCAAAGGAGAATAAAATTTATCGGAAGAGGAAATATCAAGAGAACCTGAAGTTTGCAATGGCTTTTCCAATTCCGTAACTACATTTTGTTCCGGCTGATTTTCTGAGGTTGTTTCAACAGGAGCAGAAATCGTTTCCTGGGAAGAAGAAACTTCTCCTTCCACTTCCAAAATCGCAATGGCTTCCCCGATTTTGGCAATTCCATCTACATTTACCAATATTTCTTTCAACTTTCCGGCTACGGGAGAAGGAACATCTGAGTCCACTTTATCGGTTGCAATTTCCACTACCGATTCATCTTCCTGAATCGTGTCTCCAATGTTTTTCAACCAATTGATGACAGTCGCTTCCATCACACCCTCGCCCATCGCAGGCAGTATCAATTTATAATCGGCCATAGTTCTGTTTGTTTGCACAAATCTAATTATTTTGAAGCGAATGGTAAAATGAAGCTGTAAATTTTAGAGGATTTGAAGATAATTATCATAATTTAGATAAGTATCTTTTACAAGATCAAGTTAGTTTCTATTGAAATAAATCAAAATCGTATTTTAAACCTTCTGTAAATTCTCTAAGGCTTTTTCCATCGTTTCTTCTTTTTTGGCAAAACAAAAACGCACCAATTTTTGGTCAGGAGAATTCTTATAAAAAGCCGAAACCGGAATGGTTGCCACTTTGAATTTTTCGGTCAAATTAAATGCAAAATCCGCATCATTCAAATCCGAAATTGCAGAATAATCAGCCAAAAGAAAGTAACTTCCCTCAGGCTTTATGATTTTAAACGGTGTAGAATTTAAACCATCCATCAAAAAATCTCTTTTGTTTTGGAAAAATTCGGGTAGTTTTAAATATTCTTCTTTATTTTTCAGGAATCCTGCCAAACCGTACTGGACAGGCGTATTCACGCAAAAAACATTGAACTGATGCACTTTACGGAGTTCATTTGTGAGCCATTCCGGAGCGATGCAATATCCGGTTTTCCAACCTGTGATATGAAATAATTTCCCAAATGAAGCCACCAGAAAAGTTCTTTCTTTCAACTCTGGAAATCTAGCCGCGCTGAGGAATTTCTCTCCGTCAAAAATGATATGCTCATAAACTTCATCGCTCAATAAAAGAATATTTGAATCTTTTAAAATTTTGTTTAATTGCTCAAAATCAGATGTTTTCAAAGTTTTAGTGGATGGATTTCCGGGATTATTGATGATTATCAATTTTGTTTTGTCCGAAATCAAATTTCTTACTTCATTCCAATCAATTTCAAAATCAGGCGCTTTCAAAACCACTTCCTTTACCACTCCATCAAATAATTCAATAATCGGTCGATACAAGTCAAACGCAGGTTCAAAAATAACTACTTCATCTCCTCTGTTCACAACCGCAGAAATAGCAGAAAAAATAGCTTCAGAACCTCCGGAAGTTACGGTTATTTCGGTTTCCGAATCATAAATTGCTCCGTATAAATCTTCATACTTTTTTGCAATTTGCTCCCGAAGTTCCTTTACACCCGACATAGGCGAATATTGATTCAAGCCCTTTTTCATGGCTTCATTCACGTGATTAATCAATTCGGGCGAACAGTCATAATCCGGAAACCCCTGCGAAAGATTGACCGCTCCATGCTGCTGCGCAAAGCGGGACATGACGGTAAAAATATTGATGCCAACATTTGGAAGTTTTGACTGAAAGTTCATTTTGTAAATTTAATCATCATTTACGAACTCCAAAATATCTCCCGGCTGACAATCAAGTGCTTTGCAAATTGCTTCCAGCGTACTGAATCGGACGGCTTTTGCTTTCCCCGTTTTTAAAATGGATAAATTGGACAGTGTAATGTCAACTTTCTCGGATAATTCGTTGAGCGAAATTTTCCGTTTTGCCATCATAACATCCAGATTTACAATGATTGCCATAATTTATACCGTTAATTCATTTTCTTTTTGAATTTCAACTCCTCGTTTGAAAATTTGTGAAATAATGTAAATAATTCCCGCAACGAAGAAAAATGCACTCTCATCGTCTACATGTAAAGCACCAATATCCTGCTGGTATTTCTCCAATCCTTTTATGTAAGAGCTTCCAACAGTTCCTGCAATCGAAATTACTAAAAACTGATACGAAATGCTTTCTAATTTTTTAGCTACTTCAAGTGTAAATGGATTTTCTAATTTCAGTTTTGAAAGTAAATCAATTATCATAAACCAAATATTTGCCTTGAATGCTGAAATAGCAATGATTACTGACATCATGAAAATGTAAATCCAATTAGAATGTTCTTTCCATAAAAACCAGTTTTTATCAACACTATACATATTTTGTGCTAATTCAGAATTGGTAAATCCTAATATAAAAGCTATAACCTGTGCGCCGCATTGGATAGAAAACCCTACGAAAGCAAGCCATGCAATGATTTTCATTACAGTTAAAATGTGTTGAGTATTTGTTTTCATAAATTTTAATTTTATGCAAATATTAATAATTATTTATTGATAAACAATAAATTTTAATTAATAATTAATACTTAATAATTTCAATTGAATTCAAACGAATCCTAAATTGTTATGAAATAATTGAAACTTGGGGAATTATCCTTAAAGAATTCAGAACAGAATTTTCTATTTTTGTAGCTATGGCAGAAAATCTTTTGGAGGAACCTTCCTTACAGGCAAATTCTAACTACAATGAAGACAACATCAAAACGCTTGACTGGCGCGAACACATCCGTATGCGTCCGGGGATGTACATCGGTAAATTAGGCGATGGTTCTTCTCAGGATGATGGGATTTATATTTTGCTGAAAGAAATCATCGATAATTCGATTGACGAATTTGTTATGGGCGCCGGAAAGACCATCGAAATCAATCTGACGGACAGTGAAGTGACGGTTCGGGATTATGGCCGTGGGATTCCCTTGGGGAAAATGATCGATGCGGTTTCCAAAATGAATACCGGTGGAAAATATGATTCGCGTGCGTTTAAAAAGTCAGTGGGTCTGAATGGAGTCGGGACGAAAGCGGTTAATGCTCTTTCTTCTTATTTTAAAGTTCAATCGGTTCGGGACAACAAAACCCGAATTGCAGAATTTGAAGGCGGAAATCTTACCTATGAAGAAGAGGAAAAGGAAACCACCATCCGAAAAGGAACCAAAATCACTTTCACTCCGGATGCAGATATTTTCAATAATTATAAATTCAGAAAAGAATATGTAGAGCGTATGCTCAAAAACTACGTTTATCTGAATCCCGGATTGAAAATCATCTTCAACGGAGAAGAATTTTATTCGGAAAACGGATTGAAAGATTTGCTTCAGGATAATATAGACGAAGAAATTGTTTACGATATCATTCATCTAAAAGGTGAAGACATCGAAATTGCGTTGACCCATAGTGGGAAATCTTATTCGGAAACGTATTATTCATTTGTAAACGGACAGAATACTACACAAGGCGGAACGCATTTGACAGCTTTCAAAGAAGCAATTGTGAAAACCGTTCGTGAATTCTACAATAAGAATTATGATCCAAGTGACATTCGGAAATCCATCATTGCGGCGGTTGCTATAAAAGTTATGGAACCGGTTTTTGAATCACAGACCAAAACCAAATTAGGTTCGGCTGATATGGGACCAGGACTTCAGACAGTCCGAACATTTGTAAATGATTTTATCAAAACACAATTGGATAATTATTTGCATAAAAATCCGGATGCAGCTCAAAATTTAGAACGAAAAATCAAACAAGCCGAGTTAGAACGAAAAGAACTTTCAGGAATCCAGAAACTGGCGCGCGAGCGGGCAAAAAAAGTTAGTTTACATAATAAAAAATTACGGGATTGCCGTCAACATTATAACGACCAGAAATCACAATTGAAATTGGACACCACCATCTTCATTACGGAGGGAGATTCTGCAAGTGGTTCGATTACGAAAAGCCGAAGTGTAGAAACGCAAGCGGTTTTTAGCTTACGTGGTAAACCATTGAATTCGTATGGTTTGACCAAAAAAATAGTGTATGAAAATGAAGAATTTAATTTACTTCAGGCAGCATTAAATATCGAAGATGGATTGGAAGAATTAAGGTATAATAACGTAGTCATCGCAACAGATGCTGACGTCGACGGAATGCATATCCGCCTACTTCTTATAACTTTTTTTCTACAATTTTTTCCGGATTTAATAAGGGAAGGACATTTGTACATTTTGCAAACACCACTGTTCCGCGTTCGAAATAAGAAAGAAACGCGTTATTGTTACACAGATGAAGAACGAATCAATGCAATCAATGAATTAGGAAAAAATCCGGAAATTACCCGATTCAAAGGATTGGGTGAAATTTCGCCGGATGAATTCAAAAATTTTATCGGAAAAGATATGCGATTAGAACCCGTAATGATCGGAAAAGATACTACGATCGAAAACCTTTTAGAATTCTATATGGGCAAAAACACGCCTGATCGTCAGGAATTTATCGTTAAAAACCTGAAAACAGACTTATAAATAAAACTCTAATATAACTTTACCAAACAATTAAACTTTAAATTATGAGAATTAACAACAAACGAATAGATGTATATATTGAAGCTATATACACTTTGTTATTTATTGGACTTATTTTCAGCATAGTACTAATCTTTATTCCCATTCCCACAGTGACCCGTTTCGTGAAACCCTACATTCTGGTTATTGGTTTTGGAGCATTGATTTATTGTTTTTACAAATACGGTCATCAGCATGTGGAATATAGCAGCGACGGAGAAGTATTGAATCTCAAAACGCAGGATAGTTTTTGGATCAAATATTTTCCCCAAACGCGGGTAATGGTAGATTTCCCAAAAAACAAATTACTTTCATTTAATGTTAAAAATGGTTTTTTGAAAAGAAAATTGGAGTTATACGTCACCAGTCGACGTTCTCAATCCGGTTTTACGAAATTATCTTTTAATATTACCTATCTGAGCAAAAGCGAAGTGACCGATTTGAAAAGGTCACTAAATAAAATTATAAAAAAGAACAAAGAAAACAACATCCCTAATTTAGAAGAAGTTACAAACTGATGAGCGAACAGCAGCACGAAGAAACCATCAAAAAAATATCCGGAATGTACGAGGACTGGTTCCTCGATTATGCTTCCTATGTCATACTGGAACGCGCCATTCCATCTATCTATGACGGACTGAAACCTGTTCAGCGGCGGATTATGCATTCCATGCGTGAACTGGAAGACGGTCGTTATAATAAAGTTGCAAATGTCGTTGGAAATACAATGAAATACCATCCGCACGGAGATATGGCGATTACCGATGCGATGGTGCAGATTGGACAGAAAGAATTACTCATTGATACACAGGGAAACTGGGGAAATATCCTCACCGGTGACGGAGCTGCTGCAGCTCGTTACATAGAAGCCCGGCTTACACCTTTTGCGTTGGAAGTGGTCTTTAACCCCAAAACAACAGAGTGGCTTCCCTCCTATGACGGTCGAAACAAAGAACCAGATAACCTTCCTGTGAAATTTCCATTGCTGCTAACGCAAGGTGTGGAAGGAATCGCCGTAGGGCTTTCCACAAAAGTTCTACCGCATAATTTTTTAGAAGTAATTGATGCATCTATTTCCTATCTGCGAGGAAGAAAATTTATTTTATACCCTGATTTTTTGACAGGCGGATACATTGACATCAGCGATTATAACGATGGTCAGCGTGGCGGAAAAGTTCGGGTACGGGCAAAAATCCATCAGGAAGACAAATTTACACTTAAAATAACGGAAATTCCTTTTGGAACGACAACCGGAAGTCTAATCGATTCAGTATTGAAAGCCAATGACAAAGGAAAAATTAAAATCAAAAAAATAGAGGATAATACGTCTGAAAATGTAGAAATTCTTGTCCATTTGGCACCGGGTATTTCGCCCGATAAAATGATCGATGCTTTGTATGCTTTTACGGATTGTGAAATTTCCATTTCGCCCAATGCTTGTGTAATCAATGTCAACCGTCCGGAATTTTTAAATGTATCTGAAATTCTTCGAAGAAACACAGATCACACGGTTCATTTGCTCAAACGCGAACTGGAAATCGAATTGGATGAATTACAGGAACAATGGCATTTTTCTTCGTTGGAACGAATTTTCATCGAAAACCGAATATACCACGACATCGAGGAAGTGGAAACCTGGGAAGGTGTCATTCAAGCCATTGACAACGGATTGAAACCTTTCACCGGACATTTGCTTCGCGAAGTAACCGAAGAAGACATCATCCGTTTAACCGAAATCCGCATCAAACGAATTTCCAAATTTGATTTGGATAAAGCTCAGCAATTTCTTGAATCGCTGGAAGGAAAAATTGAGCAGGTAAAATTTCATTTGGATAATTTAATTGATTATGCAGTTGATTATTATAAAAACTTAAAAACCAAATACGGAAAAGGGCGTGAACGAAAAACGGAAATTCGTGTTTTTGACAACATTGATGCAACAAAAGTAGCCGTTGCCAACGTTCGTTTTTATGTAGACCGAAACGAAGGTTTCATCGGAACTTCTCTTCGTAAAGACGAATTTTTATTTGAATGTTCCGATATTGATGACATCATCGTTTTCCGAAATGACGGTGTCATGATGGTTTCAAAAGTGGACGCCAAAACCTTTGTAGGAAAGGGAATCATCCATGTTGCGATCTGGCAGAAAAATGACAAACGCACGATTTACAATATGATTTATCGGGACGGAAAAAACGGACCATCTTATATGAAACGCTTTGCAGTAACCGGAATCACGCGCGATCGGGAATATGATCTCACCAATGAAAACAAAGGTTCGGAAGTGCTTTATTTTTCGGCTAACCCAAATGGAGAAGCGGAAGTCATCCAGGTTTTATTGAAGCCCAATCAACGTCTGAAAAAATTAAAATTAGATGTGGATTTTTCAGAATTGGCTGTGAAAGGAAGAAACAGCAAAGGAAATCTTGTAACGAAATATCCGGTGAAAAAAGTGGAAATGAAAGAAGAGGGTGTTTCCACGCTTGCTCCGCGAAAAAATTGGTTTGATGATTCGATTAAAAGATTAAATGCAGACGGGCGAGGTGAACTATTAGGCGCATTCAAGGGTTCCGATAAGATATTGACTATCAATGATAAAGGCGAAGCGAAATTGACAACTTTTGAATTGAGCAATCGCTACGACGACGAACTTTTGATCATCGAAAAATGGAATTCGGAAAAAGCAATTTCGTGCATTTATTATGATGCGGATAAGGAACGCTATTTCGTCAAACGTTTTTTACTGGAAGATACCTTAAATCCTCAGCCGTTTTATTTTTCGGAGAATTCTAATTCTT
>CALLXZ010000393.1 GCA_937875605.1 uncultured Moheibacter sp. | reverse complement strand
ATGTTTCGCAAAAAGTGCCTGAAATTTCTGATAATTTTTACAGCATCGATGATGCGATGAAAACAGGTTACGCGTGGAAATATGGTCCATTTGAAACTTGGGATTTGGTTGGATTGAAATCAGGTTTAGAATTAATTGAATCAGAAGGTTATGAAGTTTCCGATTGGGCTAAAGAATTGATTAATTCAGGAAAAGAAAGTTTCTACCAAGTTAAAGAAGGAAAGAAATATTTCTATGATATCAATTCAAAAGAATATCAAATCATTCCGGGACAAGATGCATTTATTATTTTAGATAACATCCGCAAATCCAAAGAAATTTGGAGCAATCCGGAAGCGAGTATTCAGGATTTAGGCGATGGAATCATCAATTTGGAATTTCGTTCCAAAATGAATTCAATCGGTGGCGGCGTGATTACCGGAATTAACAAAGCGGTAGAATTAGCAGAAAAAGAACATCAAGGTTTGGTTATTGGAAATCAAGCTGATAATTTCTCTGTCGGAGCAAATCTAGCGATGATTATGATGATGGCTGCTGAACAAGATTGGTGGGAATTGAACATGGCGATCAAAACTTTCCAAGATACGATGATGAAAGTCCGTTACAGCGCAATTCCGGTTGTGGTAGCTCCGCACGGAATGAGTTTGGGTGGAGGTTGCGAAATATCTCTTCATGCAGATAGAATTGTAGCCGCAGCCGAAACCTATATGGGATTAGTTGAAGTTGGAGTTGGAGTGATTCCCGGAGGTGGTGGAACCAAAGAGATGACAAGAAGAGCTGCCAAACATTTGATTTCAGATGACGTAAAAACCAATCATTTGCGAGAAGCCTATATGACCATTGCTATGGCAAAAGTGGCTACTTCAGCATATGAAGCTAAAAATTATGGTTTTTTGAGAGGTGAAGATATCATCGTGGTGAACAAAGATCGTCAGATTGCTGAAGCAAAAAAACACGCAATTATTATGGCTGAAGCGGGTTATACAAAACCAATTCCTGAAAAAGTAAAAGTTTTAGGGAAAGAAGCTATGGGTATGTTTTACGTAGGTTCTGACCAAATGGTTGCCGGAAAATACATTTCCGATCATGACAGATTAATTGCCAATAAATTGGGTTATGTCATGACAGGTGGTAATTTGTCAGAGGCAACAGAGGTTTCACAACAGTATTTATTGGATTTGGAAAGAGAAGCCTTTTTGTCACTTTGTGGTGAAAGAAAAACTTTGGAGAGAATTCAGTTTATGTTGAAAACGGGAAAACCGCTTAGGAATTAAGTCTTAAGTCTAACGTCATAAGTAGTAAGTATGAATAATTTTAAAGAATTAGTAGTTTGGCAAAAATCAATTGATTTATCAGTTAAGATTTATGAAATTGCGAATGGATTTCCAAAGGAAGAAATTTATGGATTGTCTTCACAAATAAGAAGATGTGTAGTTAATATAGCAGAAGGTGCTGGTAGAAATTCTAAAAAAGAATTTAGCCACTTTCTTTCTATAGCTTTAGGTTCTTCATTTGAATAAGAAACTCAATTAATACTTGCTCAACGTATTGGATATAAAATCGAAAATTTAGTTTTATCAGAAATTAACCATATACTATAAGTTAAAACAATCATTAGATACTTAAGACATAACTACAATAATACTTAATACAAAAAAAATGAAAGACGCATATATAGTAACAGGATATAGAACCGCAGTTGGAAAAGCACCTCGCGGAACACTTAGATTTACACGTCCTGACGAACTCGCTGCAAAAGTCATAGAAAGACTGATGCAGGATGTTTCAAATTTGGACAAAGACAGAATCGATGATGTAATTGTCGGTTGTGCGATGCCTGAGGCCGAACAAGGCCTGAATATGGCAAGATTAATTTCCTTAATGGGATTAAATACCCATAAAGTTCCAGGATTGACGGTGAATCGTTATTGCGCATCAGGTTCAGAGTCCATTGCAATTGCGACTGCAAAAATCCGAAGCGGAATGGCAAATTGTATCATTGCCGGAGGTGCTGAGAGTATGTCATATATCCCGATGGGTGGTTACAAACCAATTCCCGACACGGATGTTGCAAAAAACAACGCTGATTATTATTGGGGAATGGGATTGACAGCGGAAGCAGTTGCCAACGAATTCAAAGTTTCCCGCGAAGACCAGGATTTGTTTGCTTATAATTCGCATCAGAAAGCCATCAAAGCATTGGAAGAAGGAAGATTTGATAGCCAAATTGTACCGATTGATGTTGAAATCAATACCTTGGATGATAAAGAGAAAATTCAAACCAAAAAAATCACTTTCAAACAAGACGAAGGACCAAGAGCCGATACTTCATTGGAAGTTTTAGGGAAACTGCGTCCGGTATTTGCTAACGGAGGTTCTGTTACAGCAGGAAATTCATCGCAGATGTCAGACGGCGCATCCTTTGTATTGGTAATGTCAGAAGAAATGGTAAAAGAATTAAATCTAACTCCTGTTGCCAGATTATTGGCTTATTCTGTCGTTGGAGTACCACCAAGAATTATGGGAATCGGACCTTTGTACGCCATTCCAAAAGCATTGGAACAAGCCGGTTTGAAACAATCAGATATTGATATGATTGAGTTAAATGAAGCGTTTGCTTCACAATCTTTAGCAGTTGTTCGAGGGTTGGATTTGAATCCGGATATTGTTAATGTAAACGGAGGAGCAATTGCACTTGGGCATCCACTGGGTTGTACGGGAGCAAAATTATCGGTTCAATTGTTTAACGAAATGAAACGTCAGAACAAAAAATACGGAATCGTAAGTATGTGTGTAGGAACAGGACAAGGAGCGGCTTCGGTGTTTGAAATACTTTAATTAGAAACAAGTATCAGGTAGTAAGAATCAAGAAAAATGAATTGATGCATAATTTTAAAGAATTGAAAATTTGGCAAAACTCAAGGAAATTTTGTAAACCAGTTTATCAAATTACAAAGCAATTTCCTGATGCTGAGAAATTTGGTTTGACAAATCAAATTAGAAGAGCTGCGGTTTCTATTCCTTCAAATATTGCAGAAGGTTCGGGTAGGGGTTCAGATAAAGAATTTTCCAAATTTATAAATTATTCTTTGGGGTCATCTTATGAATTAGAAACACAATTATTGATCGCCTCTGATTTGGAATTTATCAATGAATCAGATTTAAATTATTAGATGAATTAATTAAAATTCAAAAAATGCTGAATAAGTTCAATGATTATTTGAAAAATAAATCCTGATACCTGATACATACTACTTGATACATAAATAATAATTTAAAATAACAATATACAATGAGCAATAATAGATTAAAAGGAGGAGAGTTTTTAGTTAAGGACTTAACTTGGGAAAATATATTCACACCGGAAGATTTCAGCGAAGAACAAAGAATGATGCTGGAATCAGCCAAAGAATTCATTGACAGAGAAGTTTGGCCTAAAAAACACCAAATCGAGAAAAAAGATTATGTTTTGATCGAAGATTTGATGAAAAAATTAGGAGAACTTGGATTTTTAGGGATTTCGGTTCCGGAAGAATACGGTGGATTGGGAATGGGATTTGTAACCACGATGTTGGTTTGCGATTATATTTCAGGAGCAACAGGTTCATTGGCTACGGCCTATGGAGCGCATACCGGAATTGGGACGATGCCGATTACACTGTATGGAACAGAAGAACAAAAGAAAAAATATTTACCCAAATTGGCCACCGGCGAATGGTTTGCGTCCTATTGTTTGACGGAGCCGGAAGCGGGTTCGGATGCAAATTCGGGGAAAACAAAAGCGGTTTTGTCGGAAGATGGTAAATTTTATAAAATCACCGGACAGAAAATGTGGATTACCAATGCGGGATTTGCTGAATTGTTCATTGTATTTGCAAGAATTGAAGATGACAAGAATATTACCGCTTTCATTTTGGAAAAATCGCAGATAACAGAAGGCTTTTCGTTGGGTGAAGAAGAAGACAAATTAGGAATCGTTTCTTCCTCCACTCGTCAGGTTTTCTTTAACGACGTAAAAGTTCCGATAGAAAATATGTTGGGCGAACGAAACGGTGGATTCAAGATTGCGATGAACGCATTGAATGTGGGGCGAATCAAATTGGGTGCGGCTTGTCTGGATGCACAAAGAAGAATTACGTCCAACGCCATCAATTATGCACAAGAAAGAAAACAATTTGGTGTTTCGATCAATACATTTGGTGCGATTCAAGAGAAATTAGCCGATATGGCGGTGGCGACATTTGCATCGGAAGCCGGTGCATATCGTGCTGCAAAGA
>CALLXZ010000392.1 GCA_937875605.1 uncultured Moheibacter sp. | reverse complement strand
ATTTGACCCGAAATATTCCGATTTACAACGAAAGACTTAAAAATACAGCCGGAAAGGATTACGCTTTGGCAGGACAAATCGGTTATATTTCGTCCGGATTTGAAACCGTTTTGAACATCAGTAATTATTACCAAAAACTTGGTTTTTTTCCGGGTGCTCACGGCGTTCCTTCCTTGGAAAGATTGTTGGACGACGGCGACAGAAGAAACATCGGGTTTCCTTATCAAAATGTAAATCATTTTAAAATCAGCAACGAATCCACTTTACGATTGAATGGAAATGCATTAAACTTTTTATTTGGTTTTCAAAATAACCACCGTCAGGAATGGAGTGAATTCCATACGCACTACGGAAATAACCAGCAACCGCCTGCTGTAAATCCGGATTTGGAATTGGATTTTAATTTATCTACTTATGATGCTCAAATTAAATATGAGCACGCTTTTTCAAAAAAGTACAAATGGAAAATCGGGGTTCAGTCTCAGATCCAAACCAATCAAATCAGTGGCTATAATTTTTTATTACCTGAATTTGAACGATATAATATTTCTGCATTTGCCATGAATAATTGGGAAATATCTCCTAAATGGAATTTGAATTATGGATTTCGATTTGATTTTACCGAAATATCCACAAAATCATTCTATGATCCTTTTCTTTTCGATTTCTTAATTCAAAACGGAAATACAGAATCCCAAGCCAACCAATTTGCACAAAGAAGTGTAAATTTGAAAAAGAATTATCATAATTTCAATTATTCGATTGGAACTTTATTTCAACCTGATAAAAACTGGGATTTTAATCTA
Organism: uncultured Moheibacter sp.; assembly: GCA_937875605.1. GTDB lineage: Bacteria > Bacteroidota > Bacteroidia > Flavobacteriales > Weeksellaceae > Moheibacter. The sequence goes on along the minus strand of CALLXZ010000392.1, from coordinate 589 downwards.
AATTTCGCTTCAAATTTCCGAGTTCCAACCGCCATTGAGTTGGCTTCAAACGGAATCCATCATGGTTCTTTCAGACATGAGAAAGGAAATCCTGATTTAGATCCGGAAAAAGGCTGGACGGCTGATTTAAAAATTGGATTTCATCCCAATGAATGGACTTTTGAACTGAATCCTTATTTCTATTATTTTGATAATTATATTTTCCTGGAACCAAGCGGCGTTTTTTCACCGCTTCCTCATGGTGGGCAAATTTACCAATACACGCAAAGTAAAGCGATGATCACAGGGCTTGAATTCAAAGCCGAAAAAGAATTCTTTGATCGCTTAAACGGTTTGTTTACCGTTGAATATCTATATAATAAACAAATTCATGATGCAGGTGATTACCCGTTGCCATTTAGTCCACCGATGAGTGTTTTCAGCGAATGGAGTTATGAGTTGATAAAAAATAAATCATTTGTTCAACAATTGGAGATTTCCGGAAACCTAAGATGGGCATCAAAACAAGATCGAATTGCCCGAAACGAAGAAATCACAGAGGGTTATACGCTTTTTGGAGCTGGATTGAAATCGGAATTCAAATGGAATT
>CALLXZ010000391.1 GCA_937875605.1 uncultured Moheibacter sp. | reverse complement strand
AGAAGTCAAACTTTACACCTAAATTAAATCTCGGTCTGTAATATTCCATCTGCATGGTTCTTTCTGCAATTCCCTGGTAATAACGAAGTGGCTGGTTTGTCAAATTATTGGCTTCGGCAAATACACGGAAGTTGTCCGTAATTTTATAAGAAGCGTTGGCATCCAAGAACAATTGTTCGTCGTAATAGCGGTCTTCGAATTCGTTTCCACCCAATTCGTCCAAATAATCGGAAGAATAGTTCAACGAAACACGTGCAGAAAAACGTTTGTTTTCCCATGAAAGAGAACCGTTGAACATGTGAGGTGAAGTGCCCGGTAATTCTACGTCTGTTCTTTCTTCTCCGTCTTCGTTGGTAATTCCTTTTGCATCTGATTTCGTATAGGTGTAGTTTAAATAAATACCCAAACCTTTCCAGAATTTCCCGGGAATAAAATCAAATTGTCTTTGCAAAGCAACTTCAAATCCATACACATCTACACTTTCGCCGTTTCTTTGTTGAACGAAACTCCATTCGTCACCGGCTTCGATAGGATTTAACTGGTCAGGGAAATCATTTGCGAAATCACCTGTAGTATATCGGTTATTACTATATGTATAAATGAAATCGTTCAGGTTTTTATAGAAAACACCTCCGGAAAGAATTCCGACCGATTTGAAATATTTTTCTACCATCAAATCAAAATTATAGGCATAAGTAGCATCCAGATTCGGATTACCTGCCGCCAGTTCCATGTCTTCCGTAAACGAACTTACATAAGGAGCCAATGCATAGTAATTAGGTCTTGCCAAAGCTGTTGTGAAAGCGGCTCTCAAGATGAAATCTTTGTTGATGTCGTATTTGAAAGCGATGCTTGGAAGAATATTTGTATAATCGTTTTCATTGTTGATTTCACCAATTAGGTCTTCCTCATCCTGAACATAATTTCCTGTATAATTGATTTGTGTATGTTCTACACGAACTCCTGCTATCATTGAAAATTTGGAACTGAAATCTTGATCCCAACGTAAATAACCAGCGTAGATGTTTTCCTCAGCTTTGTAATTTTGGGATAAATATTCGGCTGGAACTAATTCTCCTTCAAATAAATTCGGATTGTTTAAATCTAAATTTCCTAAATAATCAGCTGAAGCAAAGTATCCCGGAACGTATTGCGATCCTGCTTGGTAATTTTCACCGTCCCAGAAAACATTTGGAACTTCATTTAACCTTCCGAAATCATCAACAGGCGAATATTCGGTGAAAATATTATTTCTTTCTTTTTCTTTAATTCTCAAACGAC
>CALLXZ010000390.1 GCA_937875605.1 uncultured Moheibacter sp. | reverse complement strand
AGATTTGAATATTTCGAAATTTGAAATGAGTGGAATAGGTTCTACAAAAGTTTCTCTTTCTGGTAAAATTGCCGGACTTCCTGATGCTCAAAAAGCCTATTACGATCTTAATATCAAAAAGATTTCGAGTACTTCAAAAGACATCAATATGTTTGTGCCTGCTGGAACAATTCCGAAAAATATTCAATTGCCTTCGCAACTAAGTTTACAAGGAAAATTTAAAGGTTCGGTTCAGAATTTCAAAACCAATTTGGCTTTAAACAGCAGTTTTGGAAATGCAAAAGTAGACGCTTTATTTGATCAGCGAGTTAAAAAAAGAGAGAAATACGATGCTACAGTTTCCTTAAATGAGTTTGATTTGGGTCGATTGATCAAAAACGATTCCATCGGGAAAATTACGCTTAACGCGAAAGTAAAAGGAAACGGTTTAGACCCGAAAACGGCAAATGCTGTGATTGACGGAATTGTTAAGAAAGCAGTTTTTAACAGATATACGTATAAAGATTTAACGCTGAAAGGAAACATCGAAAACGGATCTTTTGCAGTAAAATCTGGAATGGAAGATCCAAATCTGAATTTTAATTTAACGGCAAGCGGAGACACAAAAGACAAATATCCGACCGTAAAATTGAAATTAAATCTCGATATAGCCGATTTAGAAAAATTGAATCTTCATGCCGGCCCAATGAAACTTCGCGGAAATGTTGATGCCGATATTGCCAACAGCAATCCAGATTTTCTGAACGGAAAAGTGTTTTTATCCAACATTCAGATTTTACAGGACAAAGAACCAATTGTTTTAGATTCTATCCGTGTTTTTGCGTTTGCAGATAAAGACAGCAATTCGATTAAGATTTCGTCTCAATTCCTAAAAGCAGAAGTGACTGGAAAATACAAGTTGACGACTTTGGCTAATTCACTTCAGAAATCATTGTCTAAATACATTAATCTTCAAAATCCAAAAGTCAACGCCGAATCAGACGAACAAAGATTGGCCTTTACTTTGAAAGTAGATAATGATCCTGTGCTTTTGAAATTATTGCCAAAACTCACCGCTTTAGAGCCTTTTACCATAAACGGAAAATATAACAGTCAAGCCGATTCTTTGGAAGTAAAAGGAACGATTCCGCGAATTGTGTATGGCGGAAACACCATTTCGGACGGAAGAATAAATATCGAAACCAAAGAAAATGCGCTGGAATATTTGGTTTCTGTGGCGACTATAGAAAGCGGTTCGCTTAAAATTCCGTTTACGAGTTTGTCAGGAAAAGTAGAAAATAATGAACTGACATATGCGTTGGAAGTAAAAGATGCGAAAGAAAAACAGCAGTATTTTATTGCCGGAAACCTGAAACATGAAGACTCCAAAAACATATTTAAAATCGATGCTGACAATTTTGTTTTAAATTATGATAAATGGACAGTCGATCCCGAAAACGCAATTGAATTTGGAGATAAGAGACTTTATATCAATAAATTTTATTTGAATAAGGAAGGTGACCAATTGAAGATTCAGTCTCAGGGAACACAAACGAATGCGCCATTGCAAGTTGATTTTGTGAACTTTAAAATGGGAACCATAATGAATATGGTTTCGAAAGATGAATCGATGATTCAAGGTCTAATAAATGGAAATGCATTGGTCGAAAATGTAATGACTAAACCCACTTTTACATCCGATTTAAGAATAGATGATTTTACTTTTAAAGGAGATAAAGTCGGCGATTTAGAAATAAAAGTTGATAATAAAACCGAAGATACTCTTGCAGCTAATGTCGTTTTAAGTGATGAAGGCAATGACGTAAAACTTACTGGAGAATATAAAATTGCAGAAGGCAGTTTTGATTTAGATATGGCAATTAATAAGCTGTACATCAAAAGTATTCAAGGTTTCAGTATGGGAAATATTACCGAAGGAAAAGGTTTTCTATCAGGGAATTTTAAAGTTACAGGAAATACTTCGGCACCAAAAGTGAATGGAGAATTGAACTTTAATGACGCTGGTTTCAGAGTAACACAATTGAATTCTTATTTTAAAACCGGACAAGAAAAAATAACTTTTAATGAAGGATTAATTTCGTTTGATAAGTTTTCTCTTTTAGACGAAAATGACAATGAATTGTTTGTGAATGGAACCATTCAATCCCCAGATTTTGTTAAATACAATTTTAATCTGCTTGTTGAAGCTGACGATTTTAGAGCGATTCATTCTAAAGCTGCTGATAATGATTTGTTCTACGGAGATTTATTTTTGGATACTAAATTGAATATCAAAGGAAGTTTAGAAAGTCCGGTTGTAGATGGAACTTTAAAAATAAATAAAGAAACCAAGTTTACGGTCGTAATGCCACAGTCAGATCCTTCAATTGCGGATCGTGAAGGAATTGTGGAGTTTGTGGATGAAGATAATATGTATCTTAAACAAACAGTTGATCTTCAGAATAAATTGGATCAATCGGAATTAAAAGGAATGGACGTTAACGTTGCCATTACTATTGATAAAGAAGCCGAATTAACTTTACTGATTGATAAATCAAACGGAGATTATCTGAACTTGAAAGGAGAAGCTGAATTGGTTGGAGGAATTGATCAGTCTGGAAAAACTACTCTGACTGGAAAATATGAGTTTTCGGATGGTGCTTATCAAATGAATTTTAACGGAATTAAAAGAAAATTCGATATTCAGAAAGGCAGTTTTATTACCTGGAATGGTGAACCAACAATGGCAAATGTCAATATTACGGCTATTTATAAAGTTGATGCAGCACCGATTGATTTAGTTGGAAATCAGATATCAGGATTGGAACAAGCAGTTCAAAATACATACAAGCAAAAACTTCCGTTTCAGACTTTACTGAAAATGAACGGAGAATTGATGAAGCCTGAAATTTCCTTTGGAATTGTATTACCGGAAGGAAATTACAACGTTTCAACAGATGTAGTTACCACAACACAAGCTAAATTAAAACAGCTGGAACAAGATCCAGCAGAATTGAACAAACAGGTTTTTGCCCTTTTATTATTAAATCGTTTTGTGGGTGAAAATCCATTTGCGAGTCAGAGCGGAGGAATCAGTGCCGAAACGATGGCGAGACAAAGTGTGAGTAAGATTCTTTCGCAACAATTGAATAATCTGGCTGGAGAATTAATTACAGGATTTGAAGTCAATTTTGATTTAGAATCTTCTGAAGATTACACTTCTGGAACCATGCAAAACAGAACTGATCTGAATGTAGAAGTTTCTAAAAAACTGTTAGATGACAGACTAAAAGTAACCGTTGGAAGCAGTTTTGGGGTGGAAGGCGCGGAGCGCGCCAATGAAGAAAGCACCAATATTGCCGGAGATGTCGCTTTAGATTATCAATTGACAAAAGACGGCCGTTATATGGTTCGTGCTTACAGAAAAAATCAATACCAGGTGGCGGTAGAAGGACAAGTTATAGAAACAGGTGTTGCTTTTATTATCACGATGAGTTACAATAAATTCAGAGAACTTTTCCATCGAACCGAAAAAGAAAAAGAATTGATAAGAGAAGAAAAGCTTCGAAAAGAAAAAGAAAAACAGAAAAAGAAGGAAGATAAAGAGAAGGAGGAATTGCAGGAAAATCAAATTGAAGGAAATGAACAAAAAACGTAATCATATAAAAAATCATTTTGCAAAGTATTTTGTACTGATATCCGTGTTTTTTGTTTTTGGATGCAGTAATACAAAATATCTTCCAGAAGGTGATTTGTTGTACACAGGCGGTTCGGTAAAAGTGAAAGATTCTATTATGAAAAAGAAAGATAGAAAAGCACTCGAAACGGAGTTGGAAGGACTTCTGCGCCCAAAACCGAATAAAACGTTTTTAGGATTACGCCCGAAATTATGGTTTTATAATATCGCTGGCGAACCTAAAAAACAAAAAGGATTTAGGTATTGGCTTCGAACTAAAGTGGGAGAAGAGCCGGTGCTTTTCAGCAAAGTAGATTTAGATTATAATGCTTCAGTTTTGCGAAACTTTACAGAAAATAGAGGTTATTTTAAAACTCGCGTAAGTGCCGATTCTACCGTAAGTAATAAAAGAGTTACGGCAGAATATACCGTTGTTCCCAAAAAGCAATATATTATTAAAAGCGTCACATTTCCAGATGATTCTTTAAAAATGTCAAAAATAATCGCAAGATCAAGCCGACGCAGTTTATTGAAAGTGGGAAAACCTTATGATTTGGATGTTATAAAAGCAGAACGAGAACGTATCGATGCCAGATTGAAAGAAAAAGGATATTACTATTTCAGTCCCGATTATCTTCTTGCAAAAGTAGACAGCAGTAAAGGCGATCACGAAGTAAAAATAAGATTGGTTATTAAAGATGAAACTCCTGCAAAAGCTTTACGAGCTTATACCATAAATAACATTTTTGTGTATCCGAATTATTCTCTGACTAACGATAGTATGGTTTATCGAAAAAAGAATATCACACAGTATAAAGATTTTACGATTATTGATACTGCAGAGACTTTTAAACCGAGAGTTTATGACAGAACGATCTATTTTAAAAAAGGGGATTTATACAATCGAACGGATCATAATTTGACTCTGAACCGTTTTGTAAATCTTGGAACTTTCAGTTTTGTTAAAAATGAATTTAAGCCTTCAGACAGTATTGACAATGCTTTAGATTCCTATTATTACTTGACTCTTTTGCCTAAAAAGTTTATTCGTGTCGAAGTTATCGGGAAAACCAATTCAGCAAGTTACACTGGTACAGAATTGAATTTGAACTGGAATAATAGAAACTTTCTAGGTGGTGCAGAATTGTTTACGGCATCGATTTTTGGCGGAGCCGATTTTCAGTTAGGTGGTGTTAATAAAGGAAAAAATATTTATAAACTTGGGGGAGAAGTTAGTTTAACTTGGCCAAGATTTATAACTCCTTTTCATATTGAAGGAAACAGCGAATATGTGCCAAGAACCAAAGCAACAATTCGCTATGAGTATCAAAAACGTACACAATTGTATGCTTTGAATTCTTTCAATACCTCTTTTGGTTATTTATGGAAAGAAAATATTCGTAAAGAACATCAGTTGAATGTTATAGATGTGACATACGTAAGTCCAAATCATGTAACGCCAGAATATTTAGAAGATATAAAAGATGATCCGGCACTAGGAAAAGTAATCGAAAAGCAATTAATTTTTGGACCGACTTACAATTATACGTACACCAATACGATGCAGAAACGCCGAAAAAACACTATTTATTTTAACGGCGAATTAGATTTGGCAGGAAATATTACAGGTTTGGTTACAGGTGCAGATTATCCCAATAAGGTAAAAACAATATTTGATGTTCCGTTTAGTCAATATGTAAAAATCAGAAGCGATTTCAGGCATTATTTAAAATTAGGAAAAGAAAGTGAACTCGCCAGCAGATTGATTGTTGGAGCTGGATTTGCCTACGGAAATTCGAATACACTTCCTGCATCAAAACAATTTGTAGTTGGAGGAACCAATAGTATTAGAGCTTTTAGAGCAAGGACTTTAGGACCGGGAAGTTATGTTATTCCGCCTACAACAAATAGTAATTATACACCAGATCAATCAGCCGATTTGAAGTTGGAATTTAATACCGAATACCGAGCAAAACTATTTAGCATTGTGAAAGGAGCAGTGTTTTTGGATGCAGGAAATATTTGGCTTTTGCATGCCGATCCAGACAAACCTGGAGCAGAAATTTCAAAAGATTTTATGAAAGAAATTGCTGTGGGTGCTGGAGTAGGTTTACGTTTTGATGTGTCGTTTTTTGTTTTAAGAACAGATTTGGCTATTCCGCTTCGAAATCCAGCATTGCCAGATGGTCAGCGCTGGATTATTGATGATATTAATTTTGGAAGCAGTTCCTGGAGAAAAGACAATCTGATTTTGAATATTGCTATTGGATATCCTTTCTAAACGGATTTTGTTTGCCACGAATTCCGCGATTTTTACTAATTAATCTTTGCGTACATTGGACAATTTCAAAAATTAAATTAAAATTTATGCGTTCCAAAAATTCGTGGAAATTTGTGGAATTCGTGGCAGAAAACTAAAAAAAGAAGTAAATTGGTCTAAAATATTTTAGAGGAATGCAAAATTTGATCAAAAGAATTATAGGTGTTGGAGTTATCGTTTTAATAATTGTTCTGGGATTTAAATATTGCCAGTTCAAAAAAGAAGACGATTCAGATATAAACTACAATACCAATTTAATTCAGCAGCAGATTCTTAACGTTGGAAAATTGGTTGTAACCGAAGGACATTTCTCTGAAGTTATTACCTATAAAAATCAGCAGAAATATTTGATGGACATGATTTCTTTTGAGAAAAAAGCACTGATTGTTGTCAATGCCAACGTAACGGTGGCTTATGATCTTCATCAAATGAAATACGATATTGATGAAAAAAACAAAACCATTACTATTTTAAATATTCCGAAAGAAGAAATCACCATAAATCCAGATATTCAGTTTTACGATGTTGAACAGAGCAAACTGAATCCATTCACGGGAGATGATTACAATAAAATCAATAAATCGGTAAAGGCTAACTTAGCTAAAAAAATCGAAAATTCTACACTTAAAACTAACGCTCAAAACCGATTGATA
>CALLXZ010000389.1 GCA_937875605.1 uncultured Moheibacter sp. | reverse complement strand
AAAACCGCCGGTTCGTTCATGTCGTTCCAAACACCGGCAACTCCATCATTGACTAATCCTTCAAAAAGACCGCCCCACCATTCGCGTACCTTGGGATTGGTGAAATCCGGAAATCGGCAAAGCCCCGGCCAAACGTATCCTTCCATAAAATAATCATCGCCACGGCGACAGAAATAATTGTTTTCTTTTCCTTCTTTGTAAACCCAATAATTTGGATCCACTTTTATTCCCGGATCAATTATTACAACCGTTTTGAATCCATCTTGTTCCAATTCTTTGATCATCCTTTTTGGATTTGGAAAACGATGACGGTCCCATGTGAAACAACGGTAACCATCCATATAATCGATGTCCAGATACAAGGCATCACAAGGAATTTGTTTTTCCCGAAACGTTTTAGCCAAATCTTTCACTTTGCTTTCCGGATAATAACTCCAACGGCATTGATGAAATCCCAACGCCCAAAGCGGCGGAAGATAATGCGTTCCGGTTAGTTCATGATAACGTTTGACAACGTCTGTCATATTTGGACCGTGGATGTAATAGTAATTTAACTCACCACCTTCCGACCAGAAACTGGTTTTGTCGTTTTCTTCGGCAGCAAAATCAAAATAGGTTTTAAAAGTATTGTCGAAAAAAATTCCATAACAATCGCCTTCATCATTTCGTCCGATGTAAAATGGTATGCTTCGGTAAAGTGGATCTTGTCCGAAAGCATACGAATAGGTGTCGGAGTTCCAATTTACTACTCGTTGTCCTCTCAAATCCAAATGCATGGCTTTGTCACCTAAACCAAAAAATGCTTCTTTTTCCTGCGCTTTTTTAGTGCAATAAACATAATATCCACCAAATTCATCATTTTCTTCCCAATGCATGGGCGAATGATCAGCGACTGTTTGGATTCCTCTTCGGTTTTCAAACGAAATCAAAAAGTCTTTTTTTCCGATGACACAAGAAGTGGTGTTGGTTTTAACTCTAAAATGATTTTCTTCCTCTTCAAATGTAAATACAGCCGGATGAGGTTTCTGATCAGAAACAGCATAGGAAAAATCATCTAAAAAAGTTCCTTTTGGTGCCATCCGAACTCGAATGATTTCGTCACTTATAACGGAAACGGCAACTTTGGAAATTTCGTCCGAAAAATAAAATGTACTTTCTTCCTGACTATGGGATTGAATCTTTTTTAAGTAACTTTTCTGAATGATTGGTAAATCCAGAATGGGATTATTGATATGCTGAATGCTTTCTCCTAAAGTAGCAGGAGTTTTGTTTTCCGGATTTTGAACAGTATCTTCTTGTTTTTCGTTTTCGTTGTTCATATAGATTTGGTTTCCTTACAATATTAATTCAAATTCCATTTAATTCTATCAAAAATTGAGGAAAATCCTTTAGAAATTAAGAATATGTTAAATTAATCTGAAATAATTTATCTAATTGTAAAATTACTTAATTTTTTAAAATTTATTATGCACGCATAGTAAAAAATTTCTATATTTGTTAATCTCTTATAGAAAATTATGAGTAACAACGACTTAGCAATTGATCAGTATTTACGCTCGACTTGGCTTACCGTTCAGAAAATGTACAACGAACAAGCTTCAAAATTCAATTCGACAATGGTTATGGGTTTTACTTTATTATCAATTGATCCTAAAAAAGGAACTCCCAGTACTTCATTGGGGCCTAAAATGGGAATTGAACCCACGAGTTTGTCCCGAACCCTAAAAAATTTGGAAGAAAGAGGATTAATCCTCCGAAAACCCAATCCGGAAGACGGCCGAAGTATCTTAATTGTTTTGACCGATGATGGGTTGAAAATGCGGGATGTTTCAAAAGAAGTGGTTTTGAATTTTTACGAAGCCATTCAGCTTAAAATTTCTCCGGAAGAAATGAATGTTTTTTTCAGCGTTTTGAAAAAAATTAATTCGATTGCATCTGACAAAAAGACCTTTGAAAAAAAGAAAGAATTACAGTAAATTAAAATAGTAAAATGAACAGACATATAAAACACGTTACAGTATTAGGTTCCGGAGTCATGGGCTCGGGAATTGCCTGTCATTTAGCTGGGGTCGGTGTCGAAGTTTTATTGCTTGACATGCTGGCAGAAGGCGGTGACAGAAGTAAGACGGCAAGAGATCATCTGGCAAATGCAATCAAATCAAATCCGTCTCCGATTTATGACAAAGCTTTTGCTTCGCGAATTAAAGTGGGGAATTTTGAAGATGATTTAGAAAAAATTAAAAATTCAGATTGGGTCATTGAAGTAATTATTGAACGTTTGGACATCAAAAAATCAATGTTTGAAAAGGTTGATAATTTCCGCAAAGAAGGAACTCTGATTACTTCCAACACTTCCGGAATTCCTATCAAATTAATGTCAGAAGGACGTTCAGAAGATTTTCAGAAACATTTCTGCGGAACGCATTTTTTCAATCCACCGCGTTATCTGAAATTATTTGAAATCATTCCGGGCCCGAAAACGGATCAGTCGGTAATTGATTTCTTTACGATTTACGGTGAGAAATTTTTAGGAAAAACTCCGGTTTTATGTAAAGATACACCGGGATTCATCGGAAACCGCGTCGGTGTTTATTCGATGGCGAAAGTGATGGAATTGGCTCAGGAAATCGGATTGACAGTTGAGCAAGCCGATAATTTGACGGGTTCAATTTTGGGAAGACCAAAAACCGGAACGTTCAAATTGGCGGATTTGGTTGGTTTGGATACTGCTGCCAATGTTACGAAAGGTCTAAAAGAAAATGCTCCAAATGATTCTTTTATCGCGGATTTAAAGGATTCTAAAACTTTAAATTTCTTATTGGAAAATAAATTTTTAGGAGACAAAACCGGAAAAGGTTTCTATTATAAAGAAGTCGATAAATCAACGGGCGAAACTAATCGTTTTGCTTTGGATTTGGAAAAATTGGAATACCGTCCGCTTGAAAGAGATAAAGATGTGGCGATTGAAACTGCAAAACAAGCGGGAAGCACGAGAAATAAATTAGGTTCATTATTAAAAGATAAAACCAAATCAGGAGAATTGATCCGCAAACATTTCGCAAGTTTATTTGCTTATGTTTCGCAAAAAGTGCCTGAAATTTCTGATAATTTTTACAGCATCGATGATGC
>CALLXZ010000388.1 GCA_937875605.1 uncultured Moheibacter sp. | reverse complement strand
TTTCAAAAGTTGGCTAATAAAGGAGGAAATGATTACATACTATGTAAATCGTCAGCAAAAAGTGGACATTAGAATTTAAATAGTTAAGGAGTGTTTTCAAAAAAAGAATTAGCTTTAATTATGGGAACACCAAAGAAAAAAAGTACAGAAACATTTGTAAAAGACATTCGTAAAAACACACGTCGCGTATTTACAGCCGAACAAAAGATTTTAATCGTTATGGAAGGCCTTCGCGCTGAGACTTCCGTAGCGGAATTATGCAGGAAACACAGCATCGCCCAATCGATGTTCTACTCCTGGAACAAAGAATTCATGGAAGCTGGAAAGAAACGGCTGAACGGGGACGTTACCCGGGAAGCCACCAGCGATGAAGTCTCGGATTTAAAGAAAGAAAATGCCCGACTCAAAGAAATGGTTGCCGATTTGGTTCTGCGTTACGACATCGTAAAAAAAAGTTTGGACATGCTGGATTGATCCATAAATACAGAAAATATATGAGATTATCAGCAGGCGAGAAATACGAGATCATTCAAAGCGTGACCACCAGTGAAGTCGGTGTGAAACGCACATTGGAGAGTTTTGGGATAGCCAGAAGTACTTTCTACAAATGGTATCAAAACTATCTTGAACATGGTTATGAAGGCTTAAAAACCTCAAAAAGAACTAATAAAAGACAGTGGAACAGCATTCCGGAAGAGCAAAAAGATTTGGTGGTAGAAATCGCACTGGAACATACCGAACTTTCTTCCAGGGAATTGGCGCATAAAATCACAGATGAACAAGGTGTTTTTATATCAGAATCCAGTGTATATCGGATTTTGAAGCAACGGGATTTGATTCCCGCACCGAATCATTTTTTACTTTCAGCAGCAAATGAATTTAAAGATAAAACCGAATTTGTGCATCAAATGTGGCAGACCGATTTTACGTATTTTAAGATTATCGGTTGGGGTTGGTATTATCTGAGCACGGTTTTGGACGATTACAGCCGCTATATCATCCATTGGGAGCTTTGCGATTCGATGAAAGCTCAGGATGTGAAAAGAACGGTAAATACGGCGATTGAAAAAGCCAAATTGAAATCCAAATCCAAACCCAAATTGCTTTCTGATAACGGACCTTGCTACGTATCAACCGAGCTGAAAACCTATCTGAAAGAGGATTTAAAGATCAAACAAGTTCACGGAAGACCCATGCATCCACAAACGCAAGGAAAAATCGAAAGATACCACAGAACGATGAAAAACGTGGTGAAATTGAATCATTTTTATCATCCGGAAGAGCTCATTGAAGCATTGGGAAAGTTTGTAAATAATTATAATGAAAATCGTTACCATGAATCATTAAAAAACTTGACTCCGGCGGATGTATATTTTGGGAGATCTGAACAGATTTTAGAAAAAAGAAGATTGATCAAAACCAATTCTATCAAAAAAAGAAGACAATTGTATAATCAACAAAAATTAATAAATTTATAACCATAAATACTCCTTAAAGATTTATATGAAACTGTCCAATTTAGTTTGAAGACGTACACTCCGCTATAAATTCGTAGTTCAAAGCTCTAAACTCCAAATCATCCGTTTTATATTTAAACAATATAAATTCTGCTACGTGAGAACGTGCAGTTACATATCTATCAAATGTTCCCTTAGAATATTCTTTTCCAATTAAAGAAA
>CALLXZ010000387.1 GCA_937875605.1 uncultured Moheibacter sp. | reverse complement strand
TAAAAAATCCTTCGGCCAACGCTATGAAGGCGTTACAGGGAAAACTTTCCGGAGTTCTTATCACCACAAACGGGGGAAATCCATCCGAAGGAGTAAACATTCAAGTAAGGGGACTTTCTTCTCTTTCCGGCGGTGTGAAACCGTTGATTGTATTGGACGGAATGCCAACGGAAAACCTTAACCTTAGGGACATCAATTCAGGGGATATAGAATCAATTCAGGTATTGAAAGATGCTGCTTCAGCGAGTATCTACGGTGCGCGTGCATCGGGTGGTGTCATCCTAATCCAGACTAAAAAAGGAAAAGAAGGCGCTATATCCGTTGATTACAACGGAAGTGTTTCATTCAGTTCTGTTGTTAACAAACCCACATTAATGAATGCAGAAGAGTATGGAATAGCGTCTTTCAGGGCACAGGCATATGACGAACAAGTGTACGGTGTATCTATGTCGTTACCCAATACCTATGATTTTAACTGGCACAGAAACGACAACGGATTGGCAGTTCTTGATGGAGTGAAACCTGCAGAATGGCTCAATCCGGAAAAAACGGCAAGCGGTTCGGATACCAACTGGATGGATGAAATTTTCCGTACCGCCATGATGACAAACCACCAGGTAACCGTATCCCAAGGGACGGACCAGTCTAAAAGTTTGTTTTCATTGGGTTATTACAATAACGAGGGTACGCAAATTCATACCTTTTTCAGGCAATATTCGGTGCGTGCCAATAATGAATATTCACTGTTGAACAATCGGCTGAAAATAGGCGAGAATATTGCACTGAGCTACCTGCAGTATAGGGATGCGAATGAGACCCGTTCGGCGATGATCAATCCCCCTGCCGGTCCCGTTTACGACATTAACGGTAACTGGGCGGGAGCTCCGGGTTTTGATGACTTCAGCAATCCGGTACGTGTGTTGACAATGAATAAGGATAATATCAGCAATTATGTGAAGATAATCGGTAATGTTTTCCTGGACCTCGATATATGGAAAGGGATATCGGCTCGTACTCAATTCGGAGTAGATTACGGAAACGCTTATAGCAGAGTAGTGGATGGCATTTGGTCCGAAACAGGAGGAAGGAACAGCAACGGAGAGAATTACGTAGGGAGTTACCAATCGCATCCATTGAGTTATGTCTGGACCAATACGCTTTCCTATAATCTGATTACAGGAAGGCATTCACTTGACGCGGTAGCCGGTACTGAGTTTACTCGTTTCGTACAGGAAGGATTTTCGGCCAGAAGAGAAGGAATATACTTGGAAGACAGAGATTTTGCACATATTGGGGTAACTACCGGTACAAAGTATTCTCTGGGTAGTTCTGCTGATGAATTTACCTACTTGTCGTTCTTTGGTAAAATGAATTATGCCTTTGACTCGAAATACCTGCTCTCGTTCACTTTACGACGCGACGGATCATCACTCTTCGGCTCGAACAACCGATACGCTACTTTTCCTGCGGTATCGGCCGGGTGGAGGATTAATAACGAACCTTTTATGGCTGACATCGAGGTTGTGTCTGACTTAAAACTTCGTGCAAGCTGGGGTGCCAATGGAAGTGTACAAGGTTTACCTCGTGGATATACCTCCACTCCCTTCACAACCGATTATTTTGGCACATCTTACCCGATAGAGGGTAACGAAAGTGGCCCCCTCTGGTCAGGTTACAGTAGAACCTGGTTAGGAAACCCTAATCTTAAATGGGAAACGACAAAACAAACCGACGTTGCTGTGGATTTTGGTTTTATGAATCAACGTTTATTTGGCTCATTAAGCTATTATTTTAAGAAAACAAACGATGTGTTGGTACAGGTCCCCTACATTGCCGCAATGGGCGAAGGAGGAGAACCATGGATCAATGGTGCCAATATGAATAATCAGGGTATTGAGTTTGAAGTTACTTACAGAAATAACCCTACTGCTGATTTCCAGTATGCTATCACAGCTAATGTCGGCTCTTACAAGACAAAACTGGTTGAACTTCCAGAGAATGTGATTAACCGTTATCCGGGAGATGGTATGCGCGATTTTGTAATAGGCAGAACACCCAATGTCCTTTATGGGATGGTGGCGGACGGAATATTCAAAACGCAGGAAGAAGTGGATAACCATGCCGAGCAGACCGGAAAAGCTATCGGGAGAATTCGTTATAAAGACCTGGACGGCAACGGAGTTATTGATGAGTTGTATGACAGGACTTTTATCGGGATTACCGATCCGGATTTTTTCGGAGGGATTACCTTTGACCTCGGGTACAAAAATTTCGATATGAATATCTTTTTCCAGGGAGTGTATGGTAATAAGGTAAATAATATCTGGAAACAGGAAAGTGATCTGTGGAATATTTCTGTTCCTGCAGGAAAGAATCACGAAAAAAGAATCCTGAATGCCTGGTATTTTGATAATGCCGATTCCGATATCCCGGCTGTATCCAATTCAAATCCCAACAGTGAACAACGGTTTTCTTCCTATTTTGTGGAAGACGGATCCTACCTGAAGCTGAGGAATATAGAATTGGGATACACTTTCCCCAAGAAACTTACAGGAGCAATGATGATGCAGCACCTTAGGATTTACGCTTCGGCGCGCAATGTGCTTACGCTTAAGAAAGGATGGGGAAGCGACAAGTATACCAGTTTTGATCCGGAAATGCCCGGGTACGGATATTTGACACCGCTTACGATGGCTTTTGGAGTTAATGTAACATTCTAAATTTATAGATTATGAAACAATTAAAATATATCTTTTTACTCATCGCTTTCCTCATGACGGCAAATAATTGCTCCGATCTTTTGGAAGTGAATCCTAAACAAGTGTTGGATGAGGGCTTACTGAATTCTCCCGAAGACATGGAAGGTTTTGTAACGGCAACTTACGCAAGAATTACCGACATACCTACATGGGATTCGCCTTTTTCACCCTGGTGGTCCGGGTCCATGCGCTCCGACGACTCCTATAAAGGAGGAGGAGGCGTTTGGGACGGAGGCGACGGATGGGGTTTTATGGAAACCTTTGTGAACCTCACACCAAATGGATGGCCAATAGATTTTCCGTGGTATGTTTCTTATCAGATTATTCAGCGCAGCAACACTGCAATACAGAAACTGAACAATATCTCTGAGGAAGATTACCCGTTGAAAAACGCAAGAATAGGAGAAATGAAGTTTATCAGGGCTTTCGTACATTTCAGGTTAAAACAGTTTTTCAAGTATATGCCGTATATCGACGAAAATGTGGTAGGTAGTTCGGGTGAATTTGAAGCAAT
The DNA here is from genome assembly GCA_937875605.1 of uncultured Moheibacter sp. Lineage (GTDB taxonomy): Bacteria > Bacteroidota > Bacteroidia > Flavobacteriales > Weeksellaceae > Moheibacter. The sequence continues at coordinate 1,046 of CALLXZ010000387.1, read as the reverse complement.
TCCTAACAAAGACGCCAAGTTTCCGAATGATCAGTATCTTTGGGAGCGGATTCTTAGTGATTTTAAAGATGCGGAAAATGCTTTGCCAGATACACAATCTGAAAAAGGCAGGGTAGATAAAAATGCTGCAACAGCCATGATTGCCAGAACATTGATGTTTATGGCATACGAACAAGACGATAGGCATCAAGTAATTAATATAAACAAAGACAGGCTTACAGAAGCTTTGTCCTACCTGAATAAGATTACCGATCAGGAAGGTGGTAAAGTGGATCTTTGTGAAAATTTCGGAGAAAACTTTATCCATTCTTCCGACAACAATACCAAGGAGTCAATATGGGAGATTCAATATTCCCTTGACGACGGAAGTTCTACCGGAGGAAAAATAAACCGGGGGGAAGGGTTGAATCACCCCTGGAACTGGGGTGGATTTCAATGTTGCGGATTTCACCACATAAGCTATAATATGGGTAATGCCTTTAAAACGGGACCTGACGGATTGCCTTTGTTTGACGATTACAATAAAGACAGTTACGGAGATTATATCAAGAATACAGATGGAAGCGATAACATCGCCCTTGTAGAAGCTGGAAATCCGGAATATTTTGGAAAATATAACTGGGATCCTCGTTTTAGCCATACAGCAGGTGTCCCCGGACATCCTTGGAAATACGATCCGGAATTGATTTTTGAAAGCAGGGGAATAAGAAACGGAGCCGAATATGGTTGGCTGAAATCAGTAAAAGAATTGCCTCACCCAGGCTGTGATTGTCTTTTGTACGATGGATGGCAGTTCAATTCTATGAACAAACGGATGATTCGTTACGATGAGGTCCTGCTCTGGAAAGCCGAAGTACTTATTCAGTTGGACAGGTTGAACGAAGCATTAGCACCAATCAATAAAGTTCGTGAACGCGCTGCTAATAGTGCCAATTGGTTAATCAAAGCAAACGGAAAACCAGTTATGAACTATCATGTTGAGATTTACAAACCGGGTGAGAATTGTGTCTGGGATAAAGATTTTGCCTGGAAAGCAATGCAGTGGG
>CALLXZ010000386.1 GCA_937875605.1 uncultured Moheibacter sp. | reverse complement strand
TTTCGTAGATAATAAATAATGCTCATCGCCTCGTCATAAGGTGTCGGTTTTACATCGTTGATAAACGGCGTTTTACCTAATTGCTGCAAAAGCAAATCGATTTCAATAACCGAATCTTCCCGAACCGCATTGCGTAAATCCTGAATGATGTGCAAAACATTATTTGGATAAAACTGCGTTGGATGCGCCGTAAACACAATTCGTACGGCATAATCTTCCAGTTTCTTCCGAACTTCTTCTAATTTATCTTGTTGTTTGGCAATTTGGTATAGATTTTCAATCGTTCCTTCGTCGGTTTTTCCGTAAAAACTGCTAAAAGCAGCATCCTCGATACTGTCAAACAAAACTACTTGACGTTCAATATATTGTATAATTCTAAACAGTAAATCAATTTTTTCGTTTTCGTCCGAAATATCGGTGTGGCGTTTGAAAAAGGATTCGATGATTTCAATCGGCGTTTGATTTGCCGGAAATCCTTTCTCACTTTCCTGATACAAAAACGGAATCAATGCACCTATATTCAACATTTTATCATAGGGCAAGTTCATGAAAAGGCTGTTGTAAATCTGGTATTTATTTTCTACAATCTGGTGGTATTTCCGGATGGATTGATCAGCGTTCATGAGTGATTCATTTCTAAAAGGGGTTCTAAAAATTCTCTCGAATTGGCTAAACGAGGAACTTTATGTTGTCCGCCCAATTTTCCGCGCGATTTCATCCATTCAAAGAATAAACTTTCACGGGCTATGTGTAATTTCAATCGGTTTAGCGTGATATTTTTATACCGTTTTGCCTCATAATCCGAATTCAATTCCTGCAAATTTTTATCCAAAATTTCAGCAAAATCTTCTGTGTTTTCAGGCATTTTTTCAAATTCGATTAACCATTCGTGCGCTCCTTTTTCGTTGCCTTCCATATAAATCGGAGCCGCTGTAAATTCTTTGATAATTGCACCTGTTTGCTGACAAGTCCTTTTCAATCCTTCTTCCGCATTTTCGATGATTAATTCCTCTCCAAATGCATTTATAAAATGTTTTGTGCGCCCGGAAACGACAATTCGGAAAGGATCTTTTGAGGTGAATTTTACGGTATCCCCGATGATGTAACGCCAAAGCCCGCCATTGGTCGTGATAACGATGGCATAATTCTTCCCGATTTCAACATCTTGTAATTGTACAACTTTTGGATGATCGGATTCGAATTCTTCCATCGGGATGAATTCATAAAAAATCCCATTGTCCAAAAGAAGTAACATATCTTTTGAATCACTTTGATCCTGAATCCCGAAAAATCCTTCGGAAGCATTGTAAATTTCGTAGAAATTCAATTTTTTATGGGTCAGATTCCGATAGTTTTCTTCGTAAGGTTTAAAACTGATTCCTCCATGGAAAAAGACTTCGAGCATCGGCCAAACTTCATCTAACTTTTCTTTTCCGGTTTCTGCCAAAATATGGTTCAACAAAACCAACATCCAGGATGGAACGCCTGTCAAACAGCCGATATCTTCCTGTATGACCGCTTGGGAAATGGCTTTCATTTTAGATTCCCATTCGCTCATTAGCGAAATCTGTTTGTTTGGTGTATTCCGCAATTCGGCATAAAACGGTAGGTTATCGATCAAAATCGCCGATAAATCTCCAAAAAGCGTATCGTATTTCTGATACATTTCACTGCTTCCACCCAATCGTAGATTTTTGTTTTTAAAAATTTCGGTATCGGGATGATTATTCAGGTAAATGGCAAACATCATTTTTCCTGCGGTGTAATGACATTCTTCGAGTGATTGCTCACTCATCGGGATAAATTTGCTTTTGGCATTGGTCGTTCCGGAAGATTTAGCGAACCATTTGATTTTTCCTTTCCAAAAAACATCTGCCTGACCTTTTCGCGCTTTTTCTATGTAAGGCTCAAAATCCTCATATTTCACTAAGGGAATATGCGATTGAAATTCTCGGACAGAATCGATTTCTTTGAATCCGTAAAGTTCCCCGTATTCCGTATTTCGGGCAATTGATAGATTATTAAATAAAATATTTTCCTGAGTCTCAATCGGATTTTTTATGAAATTTTCAATTTGTCTGATTCTTTTGCTCATCAGCAACTCCATCACTTTATTCACCAATCCTTGTGCCGGCATATTTTCTTACATTTATAGCAAATTTACGGAAAACAATGATTTTTGAAGGACAGATTCGCAAGATGATTTCAGAAAATACTAAGCCGATTCGCTATTATTTGAATTTGAAGGATGATTATTTGGATGTCAACCAGCAATTGGGTAAAAAAATGAGATTTTATCACGACCATAACGAATGTTTGGGTTGTGGTCTGGACAAGGAGATCTACCGTATGGGTTACTGCAAAAATTGTTTTTTTACGCTTCCCGAAGCCAATGACAGTATCATCCGTCCTGAACTTTCTACTGCACATTTGGGGATCGAACAGCGAGATTTGGAATGGGAAAGGAAATTTGAATTGCAGCCACATATTGTGTATTTGGCGGTTTCTTCAGATTTGAAAGTGGGTGTGACAAGATCAGCACAAATTCCTACAAGATGGATCGATCAGGGTGCATCATATGCGACCATTTTGGCAAAAACCGATAATCGGTATGAAGCGGGAATGATCGAAGTTGCGCTGAAAAATCAGGTTTCGGACAAAACGAATTACCAGAAAATGCTCAAAAATGATGTTCCGGAAATTGATTTAATCCAACAAAAAGATTTATTTAAAATCTACATTCCGGAAGAGGAATCTAAATTTTATTTGGCAGATGATTCGGTTTATACGTTTGAATATCCGGTTTTGCACTATCCCGAAAAAATAAAATCTTTGAACTTAGCCAAACAAAAAGAGTTTGAAGGAACACTCGTCGGTATAAAAGGTCAATATTTGATATTTGAAGATGGTACTGTTTGGAATGTGCGTGGGCACGAAGGTTTTTATGTGAAATTTGAGCTATAAAAAATGCCCGACAATTTTTGCCGGACATCTTTTCATTTTATTTAAATTACTTTTTAATCAATTTATGTGTTTCTGTTTTTCCGTTTTGAAGAAGAATTTTTACGATGTAAATTCCTTTGTTCAAATGAGAAACATTGATTTTCTTCGAATTTGAATTCAATAATTTCTGACCGGAGAGTCCGATGATTTCTACTGAAGTTAGATTTTCTTTGCTTTCGATATTTACAACATCGGTTGCAGGATTTGGATAAATTACCGTTGAATTTTTAGCCAATAAATCAGAATCAATCACTTTTAAAGTTGTTAAATCAATCGTGAACTTAATTACTCCCAAACCTGAAGTCGTCACATAAACATCTACAAATTCGTCATAAAAATGAAAATCAGTTGATCCAAGAACGTTTGTAGAGCTTAGATACATAACTTCTTCATCTGCAATTTCTGTCCAGGTCTGACCGTTGTCTTTTGAATATCTCAATGCGAAAGTTGTGTCTTGCGAATCATGTGTCGCAACCAGAATGTGTCCGTCTATAACTGTCGAATGTTTTACGTTGTGCGCCCAAATATTGTTGATTCTCGTCCAGTTTTCGCCACCGTCAATAGTTGTGTAAATTCCTTTATTTGAGGAAATTGACATTTGGGTTGCGTTCAATGGATTTTCTGCTAATTTGAAAATTATATCATCGTTAACATCAAGTGTTGAAAGCCCGTTGCTGATTTCTGTCCAGGAAGTTCCGCCATTTGTCGTTTTGTGAACACGGCTTCCTTTTACTGTAACTGCTGTATTTGCATCGGTTCCGAAATGAAATCCAGTTACATTTCCCATAGAGTTTGGTAATGTGATCGGACTGGACTGAATGTTTTCTAAATCAGAAAAATCGATTTCATAGATTTCAGGATTTTCTCCGAATGAAGAAAACGATGCCCAAATTTTGTTGTTGTTACCCGGCAAAGATTTTACGTCGTGCCAATTATTTGAGAATGTAGAATAAATTTCTATTGGATCCGCTCCATGATTGTTACTCATTTTGAGACTTGAACCCATAAAACCTCCTGAAAAAGTATAAACTCTTCCTGCGATTTCTACATCTGGAATCACTCCTGTGCCTGAATTATTGGTAACAAAATTCAATGGCATGATGTCATAACCGTTTTCTTCTGAACTTTGTAAATTTCTATGAGCAAAGCCATTTTGAACACCATAATACAAATGCTGTTCTGTTCCGTTGTCGAAATAATTCATACTTCCACCTGCTACGAAATATTGAGTTTTTACTCGTGTCATTGTTTCCCCTTTGTTGGTTGAAAACATTGGATAATAGTTCGCGGAAATGAAAATTTCATTTTCGTTAAACGGATTGAACGAAGCATCTAAACCGTAAGAATATTCTTCCGGAACATCCAAAGCATTTTCATAAACATGAACATCCCAAGTTGTACCGCCATCATTGGAAATTGCTACTTCATTGTCTTCCAAGACAATCATATTCAAAGGATTAGATGGATTGAATTGAATTACATTGATGCAGTCTAATAAATAATCTGTCCAGGGAATTACTACTTCATTCCAAGTATCACCGCTATCCGTTGACTTATATAAACCTTCCGGAACTTGTCCAAAGCTGATTCCGGTTCCCAGCCAAATTTCGTCAGGATTATTAGGATTGAAAGCAATAGGATTTAAAATAATTCCTTCTAATTTTTCTTCCCAATTTTGACCTCCATCTTCTGAAATCAATATTCCACCATCTATGTCTGTGGTTCCATTTCCACGAGGAATGTATAATTTTTGCGGATTAGTCGGATGAATCGCAACTTGCCCAGGGATGATGTCTAAATTATCGAGGGAATTATAAATGATATTCCAGTTTTGTCCGCCATCGGTAGTATAATAAGTCATCTCTGCGCCTCCAATGCCGTCTGGCTTCGGATAACCGATCGACAATATTGCATAATTGGAATCTGAAGGATAAATTGAGTAAGAAGAAACCCAACAATCACCTACTCCACCAGGATTAGGATTGGGAGTCGTGTATCGATTTTCAATTTGCTTCGTTGTAATGTTTAAAATATTTACAGTGCGGGCAGTGGTTCCGGTTCCACGCATCGCAAAAGTCAATTTGTCGTTTCCGTAATTCTTTAAATTATTTTCTACTTTGTTAAAATAACCATCTTGGATAGAATAAAAAATATCCCAGTTTTGTCCGTTATCCGTGGAGCTCAAAATATGATTTCCCAGCGTGATTGCATATAATTTGTTCTCAGTTGTTTTGTCGTAAGTAACGCCAAAGATTCTTCCGTATTCTTTGGATCCGATTACTTCGAATTGTCCAAACAAAAGTGAAATACAGCAACAATTAAGCAACATTAAAAGTGTAATTTTTCTCATGTGAATGTGGTGTAAATTTTTATATCCGCAAATTCGGAACAATGATTTTCAATGCAAAAATTTTCGTCGGAAATAACACGACCAGCGGTCAGAAAAAGCGTGACATTTTATTTAAACAACTGATAGATAGCTGTATAAATCATCATCTTCTGTGAGATTCATTTTTTTGATAATTCGTTCTTTTCGCTTACGACAGGCTTCCACAGTGATATTGAGAAGTAGAGAAATTTCTTTGGTTGATAAATTCATAT
>CALLXZ010000385.1 GCA_937875605.1 uncultured Moheibacter sp. | reverse complement strand
GCTAAAAAATTGGTCAGTAATCTTGCGACGAGTGTAAAAGAATATAAATTTAACCAATATACGTATGGTTCTTCTTTGCGTGACAATGCAATGATTTTGGAAACGCTTACTTTACTTGGCGAAAGAAGCAAAGGACAAAGTTTGCTGAAACAAATTGCCGGAGATCTTAATTCCGGTTCGTGGTATAGCACGCAAACTACGGCTTATTCGCTTTTAGCCATTTCCGAATTTTTAGGAAAAACCAAATCAGGATCTGGAATAAATGCAACGGTTACTATAAATGGTAAATCTTTTAAAATTACAAGTTCTAAACCATTTGTCAATGTAGAACTTCCAGAACAAAATGGTTCTTTTAGCATTACGGATCAATCTGGAACGGTATTATTTGTGGATTTGGTGAGAACCGGTGTTTCGATGAATGAAAATCTGCCGGCTGTCAATAGTAATCTGAATATGAATGTTGCCTATTTCAATATGGACAATCAACCGATTGATCCAACAACCCTTCCACAAGGAACGGATTTCAAATGCATTGTCAATGTTACAAATCCGGGTATGATGGGGAATTACCATGAAATGGCATTGACACAAATGTTTCCTTCCGGTTGGGAGATTATCAATACAAGGGTCAATAACCAAGCGACTTCGGTTCAGAACTTAGGATTAAATTATCAGGATTTCCGTGATGACCGCGTTTATTCGTATTTTGATCTGAATGCTGCACAGCAAAAATCCATAACTGTATTATTAAATGCAACATACAAAGGGAATTATTATCTGCCTGCCACTTATTGTGAAGCGATGTACGATCATACGATTTATGCAGTGAGTTCAGGGAAGAGAGTCAGTGTTCAATAAAATACTGACTTAATTGCAGAAAAAAACCGGTGATATCACCGGTTTTTTTATTTGAATTTGCTAAAAAATTTAGTAAATTACTTTGTTCTTGAGCTTGTCGCTTTTTTATCACTTGAAGTTCTTGTAGATTTCAAATCAGCTGTAGAAGCTCCTTTTGAGTGAGTAGCTGTAGCAGTTGTAGCTTTAACTTTTGTATCTCCTGTTTTTGCAGAAGCGTTAGAAGCTTTCAAACTTTTTGCATCAGCTTTTACATCAGAAACTTTTTGTGTTTCAGCTTTTTTGATTTCTGCTGAACTTTGCGTTTTTTCTTGTGCAAATAAAACTGGAGCTGCAGCAATAGCAACAAGAGCGATTAATTTTTTCATAATTTTTACATTTTACGGATTAACATAGTTCCAAAGCTAAAAAAAAAATATGAATTATTATAAAATAAATTCATAAAAATAAAATCAGCAGTTCAAAAACAAAAAATAGCAAGCCATAAGCCGGATTCTGTTCCCGAAAATCGGAACTTTGTCATTTATCTGGTTTCGTCATTACTGACAAAATCTATCTGCCTACCCCTCGGCAACGGACGAGCAACCCTTAACTGCCGATATACATGGCATTGCACCGCATAGAGTTTACCTGGTTTCACTACAGCCGAACTGTACTTGCTTTCTGTTGCACTTGTCCTCGCCTTACGACGGACGGGCGTTACCCGCTATGCTGCTCTGCGGTGTCCGGACTTTCCTTTCCGACATACATCGGAACGACAAAGTGGCTTGCTTTTGCAAATTTAGTGCTTTATAAACTTTTTACGGAAAATTCCTTTCTCTGTTTTGATTTCTACTATGTAATTTCCTTTTTCGATGGATTGAACATTGATTTTTTTAATTTCTGATTCAAAAGAAGAATTTCTAATTAATCGTCCGGAATTATCATAGATTTTATACGAAATCAATTTTTCATCGGATGAAATAAACAATTCATCTTTTACCGGATTTGGATAAATTTGAATTTCATTTTTAGATAAATCAGAAACAGACATGGCTTCCTCTGTCAATATATGTACCTGAAAATCATCAAAATAAAATCCGTCTTCGGAAGTGAAAGAATCCGAAACTAAAACAAATCTTGCTAAAACATTTGTTGAACCCATATAGTCGGAAAGACTGATTTCTTCTTTGTTCCAACCCAATGTATTTCCACTATACACGGGTTCGTTTTCATCCTGATACTGAGTTCCTCTGGATGTGTAATTTCCACATTGAGAAATCCAAGTGTTTCCACCATCTGTCGAAATCTGAAATTGTACATAATCATATAAACTTTCAATTTCCCATTTGGCATAAAAACTCACATATGCATCCAAAGCATTTGAAAGGTCAAAAGGTTCTTTTAAAGTTATGGATCTGTTTTGATTGTTTCCATAATTACCGTTTGGAGAATCAGTTATGGAATTGGAGGGCGAGACAAATTCCGTCTGCGTGGTGTTCCAATTTCCTGTGGCATTCCAATAATCCAAATTATTAGCCGGATCGTTGACCAACAAATTAGCAAATCCAAAATACTTGGTGACGTTAAAAGTTTGTTCGTATAAACCGTTGTTTACTTTCACTTCAAAAATAATCGGATCACCTGGTTGAATACCTGCATTTAACGTATAATTCATCTGTCCATCCATCGGCATAAATAAGTCCAATCCATTTTGAATAAAAGGGTTTCCTACCGAAGTAATATTTGAACTAAGAGGAATTAATGTAACGGTAGCTGAATTTCCACCACTTGTTCCAATTTTAGTTAGTTTAAAATTTAAAACATTGTCAAGTGACTCGACAAATTTATTGCTTGAATCCTCAAATTCAACATAGGTTCCGGAAAAACGAGCGGCTGTCAGATTGGTATAAACGGTTGATTGATTATTGGGAAGAATTTCAGATTGAGGTGGCCAAAAGTCAGAACCTAACTCAGGTGTAAATGCAAAAATCTTGGGTTTTGTACTGGTATCACCATACATCCAGTCATCTGAACCGCCGGAAGTTATATATAATTCTGAAGATAATTGAGACGTATAACCATTGTCTTTCATAAAATGATCTCCCAAATTTTCGAAAATAAATTGATCTGGTGTTTGAAGATTTAGCTCATATCCATAAGGATATAAAAACAGACCACTATAAGTATGGGCATTTAAAGCCGCTACAAATTCATGTTGCTCTGTAAACCATTTGATTGCTTGGGTTTCGGTTTCAGAAAAGGCGGATTCGCCTCGGTACGTTTCGGAATTTGGATCTGGCGAAGCCCCTTCTCCACCCCATTGAAATCCATAGTTCCGATTAATATCCACTCCGGTGGCATTTGGAAAGACTTTACGATTTTTTCGCCACATTCCAAAACCGTTTGGATTGGTTAATTCATTGTATTTAAACCCATCCGGATTTAGAATCGGAATGAAATACATTTCCGTATTATCTACTAAATTTTTGATATTTGAATCGACAGAATAATTCTCCAGTAAATACCACATATAAAAAATCAATTGTTGGGAAGATTGTGGTTCCCTGGCATGATGCAAAGCGGTATAAAGCACTTCGGGTTTGTCAGAATCCTGATCGGGCGTATTGGAAATTCGTACAAAATAAATTTGGTTTC
>CALLXZ010000384.1 GCA_937875605.1 uncultured Moheibacter sp. | reverse complement strand
ATTAGTAGTTATGTTAAAGAAAAAACTTTGCGTTAGGCGTGCAAAATTTTCCCCGAATTCATCGTTAGTAAGTCAGTGAGAATGCAAATATATGACAATCAGCACTTAAAAACCAAATTCAAAAACCTATTTGTGCGAAATTGAGAAAAACTTCGCTAACGCCTTTAGGGAAAAGGGTTTTTAGTTTATTTTTTTTCGTTGTGATGATTTCTCATTCTTTTAACCTATGATAATCAAATAATTAAAATCCGTTCCTTTTCAGAAACGGATTGCATAAATTATAAGATTTCGTTTTTAATTGATCAATTTTTTGGTTTGGATTTCTCCCGTCTCTGTCTGAACCTTTAAAAACAAAATCTGTTTTCCAAATTCTTTTACCGGAATAGAGATTTCTCTGCTGTTTACACTTTCGTTTTGATAAATAGATTTACCGGACAAAGTAAAAATCTCCACACTTTTTATTTTGTGCAGATTGGACTTTACAAAAATAAACGGATCTTGTTTCCAAATATTAATTTGGTTCTGTTTCGTATCTGTCAAATCTGCTTTCACAGGGTTTGTTTCTTGATAAATAATTTCAAAGCGATCAACAAATTCGCCCGGCTCTCCACTCCATTCGTATGCTGATTCGGATAAATTATGGATCTGATTTTCATATTTGTCTCGCAGATAAATTGTTTGCTGGGTTTCAAATACGCCCAGATGATCTTCCAATTGGATTTTATATTTTCCATACTGAAACAATTTAACTCCTAATGGAACTATGTCATTTGACCGGAACGGTGCCTTTCTTCCCTGAATTGCCAACTTGCGATCGTCTTTGCTTAACGAATAAAGATTATCCGAAACCGCTTCGTTGAATATCGGTGAATCGTACTTTTCAAATCCATTATCCGCTTGTTCAAAATAACCGATGGCTAACTGAACCTGCATCCCTTTTGGATTGACAAGTTCCAGATAGAATTTTCCTTCTCTTTTTCGGGAGCCGGTTAGATTTGAGCCTTTGTAATAAACGGCTTCATCGCCATCTTCCGTCAGTTTAGTATCGATGGTTCTCATTCGGTTTCCAACAATAAGTTCGGTAGCAGTTTCCGAAGCCCGGATGATAAAGCCCTGTCCCGGTTTTACGATCCCGTTTGGTTTTTTCATTCCGTCTCCTCCGGATGCCGCTACTCCTCCTGAAAAGGGATTATAAATCGCATAATTATTTCCCTCATAACCGGACCCTTGCTGAGTTGTTGTTTCGTTATCGGTATTATCCCAGAAATAGAATGCCGGTGTATCCTCTGTTTCATCGTTGAAAAATTGATTTTCATTTTCCTGAAATACTAATTTCAAATTCAAATTGGAAGGATATGGATTTCCAATCAAATTATATCCGTTTCCAACAGAAGAAAGAGGTATTCTGTTTTCCTCCTGATCAACGGATTCATTCTGAGGAATTCCAAAAAATTCAGCCGTCACTTCCGGAGCATCAGGATTGGTAGAAGGTCCTTTAATCGAATATCCGATTCCGAATTGGGATTGAGGATTTCCGGATTTAGGTAATGCGTTAAAATAATCAGTTGCCGTATTATAAATCATTACGCGGTTATTGGGGATGTATTGATAAAGTTCATACAGGAGTTGATCTTTCACCGGCGAAGCCCAAAAATTATACTGAACAGATGGAACCGTTGCTTTTCTTCTCACGGTAATTTTTCCGATATTTTCGACCGGATTATTCTGTAAAAGATTGGCATCGCTATCGATGGTCAGCGAAGCACCGTTTTCATCATCCACCAGTACTTCATTGTCCAAAATCACATGATATCCGGAAGAAATCCAGACCTCTGCTCCGGCCTTGATTTCAAGAGCGCATCCCACCAAACCATTGTTTAAAGTATTGGTTTCATCGGCTGTAAAGTCAGCTTCAAAAATCATTTTAACGGTTGATCCCACCGGAATCCCATTAGACCAGGCATTTCCATTCCAGATTGTTTCAGTTGCACATTCATCCGAATTAAACATAACTTTCCAATCATGCAATAAAGTATCTGTTCCGATTAATTCTCCAACCAAACGAATCGTAGCCAATGGTTCCATCTCCGATAAATCAAGGGTGTGTTCTCCATCTTCCGCAAAAGAAAAACTGTCATAACCCGGAACATCCCACCAGCTTTCTCCATCAAACTGCTGAATTTTCAGCTTAAATTCACCTCCATTTAAAGATTGATTCCAAGAAACACCTCCATAACGGGTTGACTCGTAAACAGAGGCAAGATGAATGGGCACAGAAGTCACCGTCCCGTTACTTGCAGGAATCGTACGCACATGATCCACATTCAGGTATTTAATATTTCGGGTTCCAAGGACTTCTCCGTTCACATAGTACATGATTTTCAACAATTTATTTCCGGTAAAATTATAGGATGACAAATCAATGTCAATCGCCGCCCCACTTATATTGGAAGGAGGCGACCAGGTATGCACAAGTACTCCTTCCCAACCGTCAAATATCGCTACCTCGGCAATGTAAACTCTTAGCTGAACGTTCAGACTTCCCGTTCCCAAATATGATGCGTCCATCATCAATCTGGAAATTCCGGTTAAATCGATGATTTGGTTCATACTTACATAATCGCCTGTCAGATACCCTCTGGTAGAAGCCGAATTATTCCACATTTGAAGTGCATTAGTTCCGTGTGTAGCGCCTTCATTTATCACAGTAGTCGAATAATTGGTTTCAAAATTTGACTCTTTGAACCAATTATTGAGTCCGTTTTCAAAACTTCCATTTACGATGACTTCACCTTCTGCAGCTATTACCGCCACATCACCAGAGGAAGTAGCATTGGCCAGAATGAATTGATTGTTCTTAAATTGAGATTGAGTCGTTTGGAACCATTCGTTTAAATTCATATCACTGTGGTAGGTGAAATTATAATTCGCTGTACTCCAATTGCTCCAAAGTTCATTTGTCATTCCTCTTGCTCTTGCACGAACGTAGTATGTGTTTCCGCTTTCCGGAGTAAAACCTTCTGTAAATTCGAAATTATTTTCTGTATTTTCCGGATATGTTCCTGAAAAGTTCTTAGCCCAGGAATTTCCCGAAAAGTCAGAAGCGGAGTTGATTTCAATTTCATATTCATTTGCCAAATCATAGGAATGACTTAAGCGAAAGACAGGCATTGTGGAATTTGTTTGTGAATAATTGAACGTCAACTGTTCATTTCCGCCAAAATCATGGAAATGAACATCTTTTGGAAGTTTTTCTTCCCAATACCAAGTAATCTGCGAATTCTCCAGAATCGTAAAGGTTACTTCTGCTCCAGCGCCTTCAGATGGAGCACTTCCCGTTCCGATCCAGCCCGTAACCAAATATCCTTCACGCTCTCCTGAAGTCACCGTAATTTCCGTATTGTTAGAAATAGAATGCGTTCCATCGCCATATGTTGCTCCGTTTCCACTATTGTTTACCGTAAGAATTCGATCGGTGGTAATGGGATTTCCTCTGAGAATGATATTATCTACGATGAACTGAGGAGCATTTCCTCTGCATTTATCAGCTACCGAACGAAATGCAAGGGTAAAATCAGGGTGATTAGCAACTTCCGCAGGAAAACTGATTGTGATGGTTCCCGGATTCTTTTGGCTGTGGTATAATCCGTCTCCGTTTTTTCCGCCCGTTGACATCCAAGTAAAAGGCGCTCCGCCTGTTAAACTATAACCCACATTTCCATAATCGACCCAATTGCCATCAAAAAATTCGCCCATCCCTTTCCAATCAAATTGAAGTATGATTTCTTCATAGCCCAAAGTAGAAACAGCCCTATAGGCAGCTAAATCAAATTTTGTATCATAGGCACAAGAGGTGTACTGATACCCAAATAGATCAAACAGGTAATCGATATCAGCATATAAAGAAACGCCTAATGACTTTCCGGAAATAGCTTGTCCGCCATTATGAATACCGAAGTTATGGTTATAATTAAGAAGCCCATAACTGATCCCAGTTACCCGCCAACCGTCTTGATACGAGGCGTTTTGCTCAAGCGGTCCTTGGGAAAGAGACTCGAAATCTTGTTGGTAAAGAGTCGTTTGCGAATGGCTAAACGAAGAAAATGATAAAAAAAGAATGAGTATGGCAACTCGCCGAAAGGTGCAAACAATATTCCACATAATCCGAAAATTTCAAATTCGTTACTAAATTTCTCTAAGTCAGGATAATTAGTGAGGGTAAGGTTGTTAGGAAATTTACCCTTTGAAATTGGATGATAGTTAGGAATGTTCTGTTTTAATTATTCAATATCTCTAAATTTTAAGTATGCTGAATTGCTCCAGTTCTTACAAATATACCTAAAGAAATGTTAAGGAGATATGTTTTTTAGGTAAAATGTTTGCTCAGGAAATTAGGAAAAGTCCTATAAAATTCAATTGAGGAATTGAATTTTAGATTACGCAATTATGTAGTTCAACTAAAATTACATAACATAAATTGAAAAAGGAATTACAATCGTCCTTCTACCGCCCCTTGCAGCATTCCTTTCACATCGTAAACGACTGCGTTTTCTTTCTTTAGGGATTCGATGTCCAAGTCTTTAAACTCATCATGTGCTACGCCTAGAACGATTGCGTCAAATTTTTTCCCCATTTCCAAGTCCTGATAGGATAAAATGCCATATTCGTGTTGCACTTCTTCCGGATTCGCCCAAGGATCAAACGTCGTAATATCGGTTTTATAATCTTCTAAAGCTTTGATTACATCTACGATTTTAGTATTGCGAACGTCCGGACAATTTTCCTTAAAAGTGACACCCAACATCAAAATTTCCGCTCCGTTTACTTTTACACTTTGTCTGATCATGCATTTCACAACCTGCGAAGCCACATAATCGCCCATCGAATCATTTAAACGTCTTCCCGCCAAAATGATTTCCGGATGATAGCCGTATTCCTGTGCTTTCTGTGCTAAATAATAGGGATCAACGCCAATGCAGTGACCGCCTACTAATCCTGGTTTGAACGGAAGAAAATTCCATTTCGTCCCGGCAGCTTCCAGCACATCATGGGTGTTGATGTCCATCAGGTTAAAAATTTTTGCCAATTCATTTACAAAAGCAATGTTGATATCGCGCTGCGAATTCTCAATTACTTTGGCAGCTTCCGCCACTTTGATAGTTGGAGCTAAATGCGTTCCGGCTGTAATAACGGATTTATAAAGTTCGTTTACTTTCACTCCGGCTTCGGGTGTGGAACCGGATGTTACTTTCAATATTTTTTCTACGGTATGTTCTTTATCGCCCGGATTAATTCGCTCCGGCGAATAGCCCGCAAAAAAATCTTCATTGAATTTCAGATTGGAAACTTTTTCCACAATCGGGATACAGTCTTCCTCTGTAGCTCCGGGATACACCGTGGATTCGTATATTACAATATCACCTCTTTTGATAACTTTCCCAACTGTTTCGCTTGCTTTGTAGAGTGGTGTCAGATCGGGGCGATTATTTTTATCTACCGGGGTAGGAACGGTTATGACGAAATAATTACTGTTCTTTAAATCGTCTAACTGATTGGTAATATAAAGTCCTTTTTCTTCAGCGGGAGTATCAATTAGTACCGATCGAAGCAATTCTTCTTCCACTTCCAGTGTACTGTCGACTCCTGATTTTAATTCTTTGATGCGGTTTTCATTGATATCAAATCCAATTGTATTGTATTTGGTTGCAAATAAGCGCGCCAAAGGCAATCCTACATATCCTAAACCGATGATGGCTACTTTTATATCGTTCATAATTATAATTTCTTAATCTAAAAAGCGTACAAAATTACAGTAATAAATTGATTTGAATGAAAGTAAAAAAGATTATTTAGATAAAGTAGAACTGCAAGAATTTGGTTTTAAAAACAATCCTAATAACTCTTCTAAAAATAGAAAAACCTCCGGAATAATCCGAAGGTTTCGTAAGTGGTGCCTCCAGGAATCGAACCAGGGACACAAGGATTTTCAGTCCTTTGCTCT
>CALLXZ010000383.1 GCA_937875605.1 uncultured Moheibacter sp. | reverse complement strand
ATGAAAGACTTAATGGGACAAGCCATTTGGGATTTTTATCATGAAAATTCACCCGAAAATATCCAAACCGAAACTTGTATTTCTGAACTGGATGATTTACCCATTGCTTATCTTTTCCGGAATTTTGATGAAATGAATTCTTTGGAACAAAAAGCTTTAGAATTGGCAAATGGAAAAACATTGGATATAGGTTCAGGAGCTGGTTCGCATAGTTTACATCTGCAAAATGAGAAAAATCTAAGTGTAACGGCTTTGGATATTTCGCCAAAAGCAATTGAAATTTCTAAGTTTCGCGGAATCCAAAATGCTGTTTGTGAAAATTTTTTGAATTTTAATCCATCTGAAAAATTCGACACGATTTTACTGTTGATGAACGGTACAGGAATTTTTGAAACGATTGACAAATTAGATATTTACCTGCAAAAACTTCATTCATTGCTCAATGATAATGGACAAATTTTAATCGACGGAACCGATATTTTGTATATGTACGAGGAAGAAGATGGCGGCTATTCGATTCCTGTAGAAAATTATTATGGAGAATTGGATTATATCGTTCATTATAAAAATCAACAAGAAAATCCTATCAAATGGCTATATCTGGATTTTGAGAATTTAAAAGAAACTGCCGAACAAAATGGATTTAATGTTGAATTGATTTTGGAAGAAGGTGATTCGTATTTAGTGAGATTAAGTAAAAATTAATTCCACAAAAAAACCTTGTTAAGAAATCTCAACAAGGTTTTTTTATAATTTATTAATTCGTAATTCAATATTATTTAATCACTCCCAACTCCTTCCCTACTTTTGTAAAAGCAGCGATGGCTTTGTCCAAATGTTCTTGGGTGTGAGCTGCAGAAAGTTGCACACGAATTCTGGCTTTATCACGCGGAACAACCGGAAAGAAAAATCCAATGACATAAATTCCTTCGTTCAATAATTTATCTGCCATCGTCTGTGATAGTTTAGCATCATAAAGCATCACTGGAACAATCGCTGCGTCTCCATCCGGAATATCAAATCCGGCTGCTTTCATTTCTTTGCGGAAATAAGCCGCGTTGTTCATCACTTTATCACGAAGCGAAGTATCCGCTTCCAATTTATCAAAAACTTCCAAAGCCGCACCTACAATTCCAGGAGCCAAAGAATTTGAAAATAAATAAGGGCGGGATTTCTGACGAAGCATTTCTATGACTTCTTTTTTAGCTGATGTAAATCCACCCATTGCACCGCCCAAAGCTTTTCCAAGTGTAGAAGTGATAATATCAACTCTACCCATCACTTCGTTATGTTCATGCGTACCACGACCTGTTTTACCAATGAATCCGGTTGCGTGGCTATCATCTACCATCACCAAAGCACCATATTTTTCTGCCAAATCACAAACTCCTTTTAGGTTCGCAACGATTCCGTCCATGGAAAAAACGCCGTCTGTAACGATGATAGTAAAGCGGTGATTCTTTGAAGCCGCATCTATTAATTGCGCTTCCAAATCTTCCATATTGTTATTTTTATAACGGTAGCGAGCGGCTTTACAAAGACGAACGCCATCTATGATAGATGCATGATTCAATTCGTCTGAAATAATTGCATCCTCTTCGGTAAATAATGGCTCAAAAACTCCACCGTTTGCGTCAAATGCAGCTGCATATAAAATGGTATCCTCCATTCCCAAAAATTTGGAAATACGTGCTTCCAGTTCTTTGTGAATATCCTGCGTACCACAAATAAAACGTACAGAAGACATTCCATAACCGCGATCATCCAACATTTTTTGAGAAGCTTTGATCACATCCAAATTGTCAGAAAGTCCTAAATAATTATTGGCACA
>CALLXZ010000382.1 GCA_937875605.1 uncultured Moheibacter sp. | reverse complement strand
AATTTTTGGAGTTAGGAATTATTATTAATAAAAAAGCCTTATGAAAACAAGGCTTTAATTTTTTATATGAATTAATATTATTTCATTTTAAACCTTAAAAGCAAGATTTTATTTTGGTAAAGTTTTAATTCATTTGCTGAAACTTCATAAGCATTTACTTGCGATAGTAAATCCAAAAATGCCTGCTCGCCATCCATTTCCGGACAAGCCATCATCGTGGCACCTGCCTGACCAAACTTTATACTTTCCGGTAATAATGTTACGCTTGAAAAATAACGGTTACATCCTGCAAATCCCACAGCTTGAAGTCCATTGTCATTGACAAAACTCATCGAAATTTCCTGATTATTATAACTGACAACCGTTCCGCTCTCATCCTGCAAAAGCCAAGTATTGGACTCAATGGTTTGTTTTATTTTATTAAAATCACCTATTGCAGATGTTTTACATGATGTCATGAAAAGTCCTGTAATTGCGAATAAAAAGATTAATTTCTTCATAATTTAGTATCGTTTAGTTTCTTAATTCCGCGTTGAAATTTTTCTGAAAGTTACGAATTAATTCATTCATTGCCTTTTCAATTTCCGAATCGCTCAATGTTTTTTCTTCGTTTTGGAGCATAAAACTCATGGCATAAGATTTCTTTCCTTCGGGAAGTTTATCTCCTTCATAGACATCAAATAAGCTAGTGGATTTCAGTAAATCCAATTTTAAGTTTTGAGCTGATTGAAACAAATCAGCATACAAAATATTTTTGTCAACTAACAATGCCAGATCTCTTTTCACTGCAGGGAATTTCGAAATATCTTTGAATTTTAAACTCATTCCGGTTGAGATTTCTACGATGATATCCCAATTCAATTGTGCAAAAAAGACTTCTTGCGAAACGTCCATTTTTTTCAGGATTTTCTTATCAACGATACCTAAAACTCCTAAATTTTTTCCATCAAATTGGATTGAAATAGCATCCGAATAATTTCCATCTGAAATTGGTTTTTCTGAAATTTCAGAAATGCCCAAGCGTCTCAAAGTTTGTATGACAGCACCTTTTAGTGTATAAAAATTAGTTTTGGATATTGGATTTGACCAATTTTCCGAATTTTTATTGCCTGAAAGCAAAATGGCTAATTGATAATTTTCTGAATATCCTTCTTTTGTTTTCTCATAAATTTTTCCGAATTCAAATAATTTTATATCTGAATTTCTTCTGTTGATGTTATAAGAAGTATTTTCCAATAATCCCGGTAACATCGACTGGCGCATCACCGACAAATCGGAACTCAAAGGATTCAGAAGTTTTACAGCTGAATTTTCATCCAATCCGAAGACAGGGGCATATTCAGATTTCACAACTGAATTATTCATCGCTTCATGAAAACCCAAAGAAATCAAAGTTTGAGCAATTGTGCTTTCTGCTTTTTGCGCATTTTTTTCCTGATTTTTAACAGGAGTAAACGAAATTTTCTGAGGAGTTTTGATTTTATTGTATCCGTAAATCCGAACAATTTCTTCGATCACATCCACTTCACGTTGTACATCGGCTCGGTAAGGAGGAATAGACAATTCCAAAGTTTCGTTGGATTCTGAAATCAACTGAATGTCCAAAGACTCCAAAATTGTCTTAACTTGTTCACGGTGCAAACGTTCTCCTAATAATTGATCTAATTTATGGTAACGTAGAACCGCTTTGAAATTTTCAACCGGAGTAGGGTAGATGTCTACTATTTCTCCCACTAATTTGGCATCGGCATATTCGACCAATAAAACAGCAGCTTTTTTCAAAGCAATTAATGTCATATTCGGGTCAACTCCTCTTTCGAAACGGAAAGAAGAATCGGTATTGATTCCGTGGAATTTGGAAGATTTACGTATAGAAATAGGATCAAAATAAGCGCTTTCTAAAAAGATTTTTTGAGTCGTTTCTGAAACGCCCGAATCCATTCCACCGTAAACACCTGCAATACACATTCCGCCATTTTCATCACAAATCATTAATTCAGAACCGCTTAATTCTCTTTCTACACCATCCAGCGTTTTAAACTTTTTTCCTTTTTCAAGTGTTTGAACGATGATTTTTTTACCTTCAATTTTATCCGCATCAAATGCGTGTAAAGGTTGACCCAAGTCATGCAAAATGTAATTGGTAATATCGACTACATTATTAATAGGCTGTAAACCAATGGTTTTTAATCTTTCCTGCATCCAGTCCGGTGAGGATTTGATGACGATATTTTCTAGATAAATTCCGGCATAACGAGGTGCTAATTCCGAATTTTTTATTTCGACCTGAATTGGATTTTTTCCGGACGGTTTCAAATTTTCAAATTCCTCATTAGTAATAGGTTGTAGTTCTGTTTTGAGTTTTAAGTTAGTTAATGCAGCATTCAAATCTCTGGCAACTCCAAAATGACTCATAGCATCAGTTCGATTAGGAGTCAGACCAATTTCTATCAGAACATCAGAAGTTGATTTTTTAAGAAATTCAACAAGCGGAGTTCCGATTTTATACGAAGGCTCCAGAATCCAGATGCCATCATGGTTATCACTTACGCCTAATTCTGCTTCGGAACATATCATCCCGAAAGAGTCAACTCCTCGTAATTTTGCTTCTTTGATGGTAAAAGATTTTCCGTCAGGTGCGGTTAAAACCGTTCCCACTGTAGCGACCGGAACTTTTTGCTCTTCCTCAATGTTGGGAGCTCCGCAAACGATTTGCAAATTTTCTCCGGTTCCAACGTCCACAGTTGCAACACGTAGTTTATCGGCATTCGGATGTTTTTCCAATCCTACAACTTTTCCAACTATGACACCTTTCAGTTCGTGATTAGAATTTCCGGTTTTTTCAATCGCTTCTACTTCTAATCCGGTGTTGGTCAGAATTTCTCCTAATTTTTGGACTTCCAGATCGGTTTTGATATGTGATGAAAGCCAATTATATGATATTTTCATTTGAATTAAATGATTTTATTTTAATGCAAAACTCCCTAATGAATAGGGAGAAATTGCTATGATTTTATATTGATATTCTTATTAAGCATTTAGCATTACAGGCATGACAAGCATCAAGATTTCCTCTCCTTCTTCCAATCCGTCAACCGGCTTGATGATTCCGGCACGACTTGGTTCAGACATTTCCAATGTGATGTCATCTGATTGCAAATTATTCAATACTTCAATTAAAAATTTAGAATTGAAACCGATTTGCATATCCGCTCCGTTATAGTCACATGGAAGTCTTTCTTCCGCTTTGCTTGCGAAGTCAATGTCTTCCGCATGAATGATCAGCGAACTTCCCGATAATTTTAGACGAACCTGATTTGTAGTTTTATTGGAAAATATAGCTACTCGCTTTAAGGAAGTCAAAAATAAATTTCGGTTGATCGTTAAAACATTTGGATTTTCTTTTGGAATAACAGCATCGTAATTCGGGTATTTTCCATCGATCAATCGACAAATCAAAACGATGTTCTGAAAAGAAAAACGGGTATTGGTTTGGTTATATTCTACCGTTACATCTTCATTGCTTCCTGCTAAAATGTTTTTCAACAAGTTCAATGGTTTTTTAGGCATAATGTATTCGGTTGCTTCTTCCGATTTCAAATCTTTACGGGTATATTTCACCAAACGATGAGCATCTGTCGCTACAAATTTGAAATTATCTTTTCCTGCCTGAAAGAAAACCCCGGTCATCACAGGACGAAGTTCATCATTTCCGGTTGCAAAAAGCGTTTTGGAAATGGCTTCGGATAAAATTCCTGCTTGCAAAGTGGAAACGGCTGCGTCTTGTACTTCAGGAGCTTGCGGATATTCATCTGCAGATTCCATAGCGATCTGATAATTTCCTTGTTCTGAAACGATTTCCATCAGATTGTCTTCTTTTTGGATGAAAGTCAAAGGCTGATCTGGAAAGGTTTTCAAAGTATCTGAAAGAATTTTGGAAGGAACGGCAATTTTTGCATTGTCAGCCGATTCTACTTCTACTATGGTGGAAATGGTTGTTTCCAAATCGGAACCGGTGATTTTCAATTGGTTTCCGTCCAATTCAAACAGAAAATTATCTAAAATAGGTAAGGTATTATTGGAATTAATTACCCCACTTATGAGGTTCACGTTTTTAAGTAAACTGCTACTGGATACGATGAATTTCATGCGTTTTTGAATTTCTTTATACTAACTGACAAAAATAATTCTTTTAAGATGAAATGAAAGCGTTTTGGCAATTTGTTTTAAACATTTATCATACTAAATTATTAAAAAGAAAAAATGAATTGTTTGAGTTCTGGATAAAGGCACGGATTTTGGTCAGTGGGGAAATAATTTGAATAGAATTCACGAAATTAAAATCATTCAAAATGAAATTATCACTTTTATTGATTGCATCAATCTTCTTTTTTTCTTGCCAAACAACGGCAAAAGTTGTGGAAGAAAATTCTCAAAATCCGAACGAAACTACAAATAAAGAAATATTATTCGGAAAATGGACATTGGATTATCTTTCGCCAACCAGTGGAAGAGATATTTCTCATTATAAAATTCAAAAACCTTATCTCAACTTTGTCGATGAGGTAAAAGTGGCGGGAAATAACGGTTGTAATAATATCGCCGGAAGTTATTCTATAAAAGGGCATTTGGTAGAATTTGGAGACAAATTTTCTTCTACCCGTATGTTTTGTGAAGGTGTGGACGAGCAAGCATTTTTAAATACACTCAAATCGGTGAATAAATTTGATGTAATTGAGGAGGGAAAGAAATTGGTGATGATGACCGATGATATGGTGATGCTTTCTTTTACGAAACAATAGGAAAAGTTTCAAAAAATAAAAAAACCTCAGAGATTTGATGAACTACTCTGGGGTTTTTTGTTTATCCGCTGAATTCTCCCATCGCTATGAATTTATCTTGGCGTTGTTTTTTGAGTTCCGCTCCTGACAATTTTGTCAATTCCTGATAGGATTTGAGAATTTGGTCTTTTAAATTATCGCCGGCTTCAGATGGATTATAGTGTGCTCCACCCAACGGTTCTTTGATTACACCATCTATAATTTTCAATTCCAGCATATCGTTTGGTGTCATTTTCATTTGGCTTGCAACTTGTTCTTTAAAATCCCAAGACCGCCATAAAATAGCCGAACAGTTTTCAGGTGAAATAACCGAATACCAAGTATTTTCCATCATGAAAACCTTGTTCCCAACCCCGATTCCCAAGGCACCTCCGCTAGCTCCTTCACCAATTACGACTGAAATTACAGGAACCGTTAGGTTCATCATTTCATAAATATTTCGGGCAATAGCTTCACCTTGACCACGTTCTTCCGCTTCCAATCCCGGATAAGCACCCGGAGTGTCCATTAACGTAACTATCGGCATATTGAATTTCTCTGCCAGTTTCATCAAACGCAATGCCTTGCGATAACCTTCCGGATTGGGCATTCCGAAACGTCGGTATTGTCTTTCTTTTGTGTTTTTTCCTTTTTGCTGACCGATGATCATAAATGGAATTCCATTGATTTTCCCCATTCCCCCAACCATCGCTTTATCATCACCAAAACCTCTGTCTCCATGTAATTCCAAAAATGTATTTCCGGTCAGATGGTAAATATAATCGAGTGTATAAGGTCTTGATGGATGACGAGAAAGCTGGACTTTCTGCCAAGGAGTAAGATTTGAATATATTTTCTTTTTCGATTCTTCGATGGCAACTTCTATCTGCTTGCAAGCCTGTTTTACATCTACGCCATTTTCTTCGCCAACTATTTTACAACTTTCTAATTGCTCCTGAAGTTCTTTGATAGGCATCTCAAATTCTAAATATTCCATAATTGTATTATCTCGTTTGGGAAAACAAATATACTAAGTCTTGATTTAAATTTAACACGAAACAAAAATGAATTAATTTTGAAGAATTGATTAATTATGAAATCACAAAAGAAAACCCATGATGCAAATGTATATTGCTCTGCTCAGAGGGATTAATGTAAGCGGGCAAAAAATCATCAAAATGGAATTGCTCCGAAAAATGATGGAGAATTTGAATTTCGAAAACGTTAAAACCTATATTCAGAGTGGAAATATAGTATTTCAAACATCTATTTCTTCTGTTTCTGAAATTGAAAAAATCATTAAGGACGGAATTCAGAATGAGTTTGGTTTTGAGGTGTATGTAAAGATTTTGACTCCAACAGAATTGAATCAAAGTTTAGAGAAAAATTCCTTTCTGAAGGACAATTCTTTGGATTTGAAGCAACATTATTTTGTTTTTTTAGATCAAATTCCTCTAGCTGAAAATTGGGGAATTTTGAAAAATATGTATTTAGATGGAGAGAAAATGGAATTAAACCAAAACGTTTTGTATGTCCATTATGGAAATGGAGCAGGGAAGTCAAAACTTTCTAATAATCTGATTGAGAATAAACTAAAGCTAAAATCCACCATGCGAAATCTCAACACTGTGCGTAAATTAGTCGATATGACAAAAGATTAAATCAACGAATTTGACGTAAAAACTCCTCTAAATATTTCTCTGAAACATCAAATTCATTTCCGTCGGGCAGCGTCAGTTTAGAGGAAGATTTATTGGATGTTAATTCGACAATTAAATTTTTATTGATGATGATTGATTTATTAATTCTAATGAAATTTTCAGGTAATATTTCTTCTAATTTTTTCAAAGAAATGCGGATCATCTTTCTTTCGTTTTCGAGAATGAAATTCGAATAATAACCATCTGCAGAGATATAGTACAGTTTTTCACTTTCCAGAAAATAGTTTTTGTTTCCTTCCGGAATCATCAGCGCTTTGGATAAATTTTGTTTTTCGTGGAGAATTTCCATCAATTTGGATAGATCCGGAAATTCATTTTTAGAAGTAATTCGCTCAATTGCTGCATTAAAACGCTCTTCCGAATAGGGTTTTAATAAATAGTCAATCACTTGAAAATCAAATGCTTTCAAAGCATATTGATCATAAGCTGTACAGAAAATGATTTTTCCTTTGAACGAATTCTTAATTTCGTTTAACATTTCAAAAGCAGTAGCATCTTTTAGTTGAATGTCCAGCAAAACCAAATCAGGATTGAATTTCAGGATTTTTTCTTTTGCCTCTACAGAATTTCGAGCCGTTTCCACCAAATCCAATTGCGGATGATTTTCGGTCATCTTTACCAAACGCCGTAAAGCAGGCGCTTCATCATCTACCGCTATAACTTTTGTCCGATTCATTTTAAACGAAGTTGATTGATTATCCAATTTTCCTCTTGGTAGATTTCGAAAGAATTCTCGATTCCAGTAAAAATTTTCATTCGTTCTTTCACATTTTTTAATCCCGTTCCATTTGAAATTCTAGTTTGTAAAGCTGCTCCGTTGTTTTTAACAAGAAGAAATTCTTTGGTTTCATTTAAATCAATTTTTATTTGAATTGAATTCTGTATTCCTTTGAATCCGTGTTTGATAGCGTTTTCCACTAATGGTTGTAGAATAAGTTTTGGTAAACGAATTGTTTGATCCTCATCCGATAAATCGATTTCAAAATTCAATTGATCTTCATAACGCATTTTTTCGATGGAAAGGTATTTTTTCACTATTTCCAATTCTTCTTTTAGCGTAGTTGATTCCATGAAATTGCTGTCAAGCGTGGTTCTTAAAATTTCACTGAGATTGATGAGCATTTCTTGCGCTTTTCGAGGTTGCGTGTCAATTTCAGAAACGACGCTATTCATCGCATTGAATAAAAAATGGGGGTGAAGTTGACTTTTTAATAATTGCAATTTG